>NZ_PDIY01000001.1:4322500-4514426 GCF_002563655.1 Bacillus sp. es.034
TCAAATGTATCACTAACTGATACATACTTTCCTGCCTTTTCGAGAAAAATATACCTTGTGCTCGTACAATCGTTTTCGAAAGGTGGCACACAACTATGACAATCAGGAGGATGATGATGGGTATTTTAAGTGGAAATCCACAAGAAGAACCATTGCATTACGGTGAAGTATTTGGAGCATGGAACTATTTATTGACGGCGAAAGCCACTGTGGCCGGGTATCAAATGCAGCTTAATCATGCCGGTGATGATGATCTGAAGAAATTACTGAAAGACAGCATCGAAGGCGGTCAGGAAGAAATCAAACAAGTGGAGAAACTGTTAAAGGAAAATGGGATCGGACTTCCTCCCACTCCACCAGAGCCTCCACATGCGTGTCTGGATGATATCCCGACTGGTGCCCGTATGCCGGATCCATCCATTGCAGCAGGAATGTCGGCCAATATCGCTGCCGGCTTAGTCGCATGCAGCGCGATCATGGGACAAAGCATCCGTGAAGATGTTGCGATGATGTTTGGCCAATTCCATATGCAAAAAGCTCAATTGGGAGCCAAAGTCTTGAAGCTCAATAAAGAAAAGGGATGGTTGATTCCTCCCCCGCTTCATAAAAACAAAAATGAACATTGTGAGTAATCCATGAAATAAAAAGATTCTCAGGTCTGATATCCATTCAACCTGAGAGTCTTTTTTATTTGAAGCAGTGATGGTAACCATCCAAGGTGAAATGGTCTCCATTACGGATTCAAAATCACCTTGATACATTCGTCTTCTTTCTTGTTAAAGAGATGGTACCCTTTTGCTGCATCTTCAAGCTTAAGTTTATGTGTAATGATGGACGTCGAGTCGATTTCACCTTTGACAATCTGTTCGTATAGGGGATTCATGTAAGCCCTCGCTGGCGCCTGCCCCATTTTCAACGTCACATTGCGGGAAAAGAATGCTCCAAGCGGGAACATATTGTAGAGGCCACCGTATACCCCGGTCAGTTGAACCGTTCCGCACTTCCTGACGGCTTTCATAATGGTTTCCTCCTTATTTACTGTAGGTGTTTTGGGGGAGGATTAACGGAAGAGTCTTGGTTGATTTCTTTAAAGATATCTTCCCCTCCTCTATTTTGGCTGACCGATCTGCCCGAAGTCTGGGGTACTTGAAGCAGGTTGATCAGTCTTTGCACTTCTGCCTGTAGCTGGGCGAATTCCTTCATCGTCACCGGCTTTGCGCTTGGCATCAACTCCACTCCCACTTGGCCATTCGGCTCAAGGGTCGCCCATTTCACATCTGACAGTTGACTTACTCCCTGCTGCCTTAATTTCATTTCAAGCTGGTCGACTGTCATCCTTAACTTTTTAAAGTTTTTTTCAATGATGACCCCATCCTCCATCAAAATTTTGGACCTTCCAGTGATGAACTGTTCGACACGATCTGATTTCACCTGGAGGTATTCGATCACAATGAGGGTGAGGACGAGAATCAACCCGACTCCGATCGTCGTCCAAATATTTTTACCGGCCACCGGTTGAATGAGTAGTGATCCGATCCCGATCATGATGACCGTCTGGGCAAGTGTCATCTGGGATATCGACTTTCTCCCGGCGACCCTTAGCAATAAAGTGCCTGCTAATACGATGAGAATGGCTTTCCAAATCCAATCCAAATCCATTTTTTCTCAGTCCCTTCTTTCGCTAAAAATCCCTCTTCAGGTGAAGAGGGAAATGGGTATGTGTTGTTTACTTTTCCCCAAGGGTGCAACATTATCCTTGTTAAATGGGCTAATGCCCGTTCCAATCAGCAGGTAAAGCTCTCTCATCAAAATGTTCGATCAAGTCGCTTAAGGAATCTTCCAGCTCTTTACCCTCCATCACTTCTCCATGACCAGTGACCGCTCTCGCCGGATTCAGATTGGATAATGTCTTCACCGACTCCCTGGCCGCCTCCCAATCCATCGTGAAATATTTAGGAGGACCGCTGATTTCTTTTTTCTGAAGCACGACCTTATATAAGGATTCCTGCTTCACTGTCACAAATGCGTCCCCTGCAATCAATGTCCCGTCGTTCTCACGATAAATGGACACATGTCCCGGTGTGTGACCTGGTGTATGGACCCATTTCCACCCAGGCATAAAGGGAACCTCACCATTTGCCGGAAGCATGTGAAGGCTGTCAGAAACATCAATGCCGTGATGTGGGTATAGGGGGGACAATTCGCTCACCAATCCCCCATCCACGGTCGGATCTCCTTTTGGATAATCCTTTTTTCCGTTGAGGTAAGGGATTTCCAGTTCATGTGCAAACACGGGCACATCCCATTCTTCTAAGAGCGGCTCCAATGAACCGACATGATCGAAATGCCCATGTGTCAACACAATCGCCCTTGGTTTACCGGAATGTCCGAAGCGTTCTTCTGCCGCCTCCATGATTCTTTCCTTTGAATGAGGCATCCCACAATCAATCAGCACCCATTCCCTGCTTCCCGGAGTCCCGTAGAAACAGATATTGACGATCTGATTGGTCCAATAATACAGGTCGTTGCGCACTTCCTTCCCCTTTCCACTGTTTATACTGTAGAAAGGGAGATGGGAATCGGAAAAATCGCTATCCAAAGGTTTCATTTTTTACCTCCTTCTGTCGCTGAACCAGACTTTTCAGGCTTGATAAAAATCAACACAAGCAAAAACATCAGAATGCCAAGGACTCCCGCTCCAATGAGGCTTACATTCAGGAGGGATTTCATCAATACAGCCATGAGCGGCGGACCTGCAGCCACCCCGATGAACCGGGATGAACTATAGAAGGAGGAAATCGTTCCCCTCTCTTCTTTCTCGATGTTTTCAGTGATCAACGCGTCCATCGTCGGCAGGAGAGCTCCGATCGAGAGACCGAGGAAGCTTGAGACCACCAGGAGAAGAATCAGTCGCTGATCGACAAATCCGATCAAGGCGACACTGATGCTCATCAGAACCAAACTCACCGTCATGATCACCTTCATGACCTTCAGTTCACCTTTGATCTTCCTGCCTGTAATAAAGGAAGAAATGCAGAGCGCCAGTAATGGAATGGCAAGAACAAAGCCTTTTTTCACCCCGTATAATCCATGGGTTTTCTCCAATGAATCAGACAGGAAAAACAGGATGGCAAACAGGACGAGCATAATATAAATCCCGACCAGAAAGACCGTAAAGATCCATTTTCCCTCCTGTTTGAAAATTTTCTTCGTACTCTGGATGAAGGCTGAAAGGGCCACGGGGTCTTCCTTCTTCTTAGGAACTTTAATGAAAAAGATAACAAGAACAATCGAAATGAGACTGAAAACAGAAATAGAGAAGAACGGAAGATACCATAAATACGCAGCAAACAAAGCCCCCAATATGGGACTCAGCACCTTGCCGAATGTGTTGGACGTCTCGATCAATCCAAGACAGGAACTCGTCTTTTCATCATCATCTTTATACAAATCACCCACCAGGGGCAGGATGATCGGAGCCGCCCCGGCAGCACCGATTCCCTGCAGGACACGTCCGATAATGATCCACGTGAAAGGATCGTCCATCTTCCAGGAAGCATACCCTGCAACCAATCCGCCAATTAACGCAATCAGCAAACTAGGCAGGATGACTACCTTCCTGCCGAAGCGATCGGACAAATATCCTGCCACTGGAATCAGAAAGATCGACGCAATCGAATAACTTGTAATAATCATACTGGTCTGAAAAGAGGTGATCCCCACCTCTTTTTCAAAAATCGGCAGAACAGGAATCAGCATGGAGTTCCCCAAGGTCATGACCAAAGGAATCGATGCCATGCTCACCACACACCAATTACTAATCTTCGTCGTGCTATTGCATTGTTCTTTCAATTAAACCACCCTTTTGGATTGATCTACTATTCATTCAGTATTTGAAAAAGGAGGACAGAACATTCACTGAAACGATTGGCAAATTTGAATGGTAATGGGATGATCAGGGTCATGGCAAAAAAAACAAGAGCTCTTCTCATGAGAAGGAGCTCCTGCCGGTTACTTTTACAACTCTCTTTGATCCACATTCAATTCGATCAGATTCCCATCCGGATCTGCACAGAAAATCTGGGCAAAGCCGCTTTTGGAATGGGGCTTCTCGAGGACCTCTATGCCATTTTCCTTTAACCATCGGAGCGTATCATGGTAGTTCTCCACTCTGAGGGCAAAATGCCCTTCCCGGCTGGAAAGATGTTTGTTCTCCCGGAGTGTTTGGGAAGACAAATCCGCAATCAGATGAAGCTGCTGGCCCTCAATATCATACCAGGCCCCGGGAAAATCAAAATCCGGACGCGGGATTTCCTTTAAACACAGGACGTTCCCATAAAAGGCTTTCGCCTTCTCAATATCCGTCACACTCAAACTCACATGATGAAGACATTCATACTTAATCAATCGGCTCACTTCCTTCCACTCGTCTTTCTGTTTATTCTACAGAAGAAACCGCCGTTCGGCGAGAGGGACGGACCTCTTAAATTCCATTCAAAAGCCCCATTTCAATGGGTTTCACCTCTAAAACGAGCAGAAAATCGGGGTCCGTCCCTCAACGGAATAAATTGCCAGGGCGCATAGCTCCTGACCATTCTTTATGAACCACCTGAATTGTTGTGCATATTGGCATTCTTATCCGCTTCATCGATTTGCATCGCGTGCTCCGTCAGATCAGGAGGCGTCATACCTGACTTTTTCTCAAAGTAAATCGCGATGCCTGAGACGAGAACGATAGGACCCAGTATGAATAACCAAATCATGTGTATCCACTCCTTCCTTCCTATTTCGCATGCCTCATTTCAAGAGGACTCAACCCTCTGCTTAAAACGCCTCATAACACTCCCTGCAATGCTGCCCATTCATCTGGCGCTTATTCTCCGCCCCACAATTCGGACAAGTGACGATCGCTGACTGCTGATCAATTCCTTTTCGGTTGTGCATGTATTGAGCCAGTGCTTTATTCACAAGAAAGACCGTCCCCACAATGGCACATCCGGATGCTCCTAATATGATGATCAGTAAGATTCCATTCACAGGATCCATTCCTTTCTGGAGTACTCTTACTTATCTATACGGTCGTACATGTAAAAAGTTTCAAACTGAGAGGGACGGACCTCTGAAAACCCAGCCAAAATCCCCACGCCAATGGGTTTCACACTCAAAATGACTTGAAAACAGAGGTCCGTCCCTCGCCCTTCAAAAAACGAAGGTCCGTCCCTACCGCAATGAGGGACGGACCTTTGTTGTGTGGGCCGGCTTAGCCAGGGTTCCTTCTTCCTCTTCTTTGTAGATGGGGAAGGAGAGGATGACGGAGGTCCCTTTGCCGGGTTTGCTTAGGACATTGATGGTGCCTTTCATACCTTCTGTGAGTTGGTAGGCGGTCATCATGCCGAGGCCTGTCCCGTTTTTGCCTTTCATGGAGAAGTATGGTTCGCCGAGGCGCATGAGTTGTTCTTTCGTCATGCCGATTCCCGTATCGTTGATGACGATGAACACCTTATCGTTTTCCTGGTAGCTGAAGACCCGGAGCGTCCCCCCAACTTCCATTGCCTCCAGACCATTTTTCATGATATTGATGAGAATCTGTTGGAGCTTGTTGGGATCTCCCTTGATGGCGTGATGATGTAAAATATTCACCTTCAGGATGATGCCTTTTTTCACAGCCAGGGGCATGATGATTTCCTTGGACCGGTTCATCTCATCCCGGATATCCACCTCTACCTCAAGCTCAGGGTGAGGCCGGGCAAAGTTCAAGTATTGATTGATCACCTCTGTCGCCCGGTCGATCTCCCTGACAGCGACCTTCGATAGCTCACGATTCGTACTGACATTGGTTGGATCTTCATTGATCAGCTGAAGGAACCCCTTCACCGTGGTAAGTGGATTCCGTACTTCATGACTCATGCTGGCCGCCAGGTGACTGACCACCTGCATCTTCTCGTATTTGATCGCTTCCAGCTGAAGGATATAGATGGTCCGGATGATTTCACACAGATAAAAGACGAAGAACGTCGACCCGGTCAGGACAGCCGAATAGATCATGAACGAATTGTCATAAGTGAAGTGAAAGATCAAGGACGGGATCCATAACGAAAGAACCGAGTACCCGAACGCAAATAGCGTATACCAGTACACCCTCGTTATCCAGGCTTTCCCCTCCCACTTCGGACGCATATACAGAATCAACAGCGTAAAGAGAACCGCCATGACCACGGTCACCCATAGTCCAGGTCCCATCATCGGGGCACGGATAGCGATCATCGTAAGAGCAAGCCAGGGCAGGACCCGATTCCCGCCATAGATTCCCCCAAGCAGAAAAGGAATGAACCGCAGATCATATACAAATCCATCTTCCAAACGGACACTTAACGCAAGGCTGAGTAACAGAAGAAGCGAACTGGCCAAATAGATCGACAGCGGTTTGATGTGAAGCTTATGTACTTTATTTCGGGAAAGATAATGAAAGCTTATCAGTAAAATGATGATCAATATGGCAAGAAGGTTAAGAAGTAGACCGGTCAATAGTTCAAAGTGATTCATCGGTTTTGCTTCCCTACTTTCAGTAATTTTAAAATATTTCAAAAAACTCATACTATATACTCTATTATAACTGAAATGAGCTGCTTGTGATTTATTTTATTTTTATTGGACAAGATTTTGCATGTTCGTCTTCTCTCTCCATCCTTTGTCCATAATGGGAATGAATACCTTCAATAAGGAGATACCCTATGGATGAAGTTTTAATCGCTGTCGTAAGAACGATGATCAGTTTTCTTTTATTGGTCATTGTCACGTTAGCCATTGGTAAACATATTAATTCACACAAAAATCATTACAGCTTTGCCCTGTCAAATCACGGTCGGTTCCTGCATTGCCAATATGGGATTTGATACGAACATTGATATGAACCCTTCCCCCTCTCTTTCCATTCCCATTGAGTTGATCATGGAGGGCAAAGCAACAGCAATGGCACCCTGTTCATCGACCTTTTTAAAGATCATCTCCCAAGTGACAATGAACGAATGGACAGATAAAGACATATAGTATCTCAACGTCCGAATAGACCAATGAAATGGGAGAGTGACCGTATGTATCAGTACCGAACACCGGGGAATCAAGTTGTCTATCCACCTGACCCCAGATGCCATCCTTATCACAGACAATATACAGGAGGGTATGATACCCATGTGCACATGATTGAAGCACATGTTTCCCAGTTGAATCGAAAAGTGCAACGACTGCTCGAAAGGGTCGAGCGCATTGAAAGATACCTTGGGATCAAACCGTAGCGGGCTGATGAAAAAAACGGGGACAGATGCGCCAAGGTGCCTGTCCCCGTGGTTTTCGCTTTACCACCCGTCAAAGCGGCAGCCGAATCACAAACCTCGTCCCCTCCCCCTTCTCACTGACCACATCAATCGAGCCTTCATGCATAAGGACCAATTGCTTCACGATGGAGAGTCCGATGCCGAATTCACCGTACGGATTATTCGTCCGGGACAGATCCGCTTTATAAAAACGGCGCCAAATGGACTTGATTTCCTCAGGATCCATGCCGATCCCGTTGTCTTCGATTTCAATGACCGTTTCGTTTTCGGAAGAAGATCCCCTCAACGTGATCGTTCCACCCGTGGTGAACTGGGTGCTGTTTTTTGTGATGTTGATCAGGATTTGGACGAGACGGTCATAGTCGGCATGCACCACTGCACCTTCGTCTGCCAGTATCGTGATGGTGTTCCCTTTTTCCTCTGCCTGCAGATCGAGCTGATCCTTGATGACTTCGAAGAGATCGAGTAACGGCAGGGTCACTTTCGAGAGGACCACCTGATTGGACCGGATTTTCTCATAATCCAGATTCTCGTTTACGAGGCGGATGAGCCGCTTCGTTTCCTGACTGACAAGACCGAAGCTCTTCTCTTTCTGTTCATCGGGGATCATGTCGTTCCGGATCCCTTCGATAACACCGCGGATCGTCGTCAGCGGGGTCCTCAGTTCATGGGAGACATCCGCCATGAACTGGCGTCTCCGGTTTTCCAAGGCGTCGATTTCCTCTTTCGATGCCCGGAGTTTCGTCACCATTTCATTAAAATCTTCAGCCAGATCGCCGATTTCATCGAAGTTAGAGCTCGGCACATGAACATCATAATCTCCCGACGATACCTTGGACGTGGCATCCCTCATCCGCTGAATCCGTTTTACGTGGAGCTTCGATAGGAACAAGCTGACGAGAACGGAGATGGCGAGTGCCAGCAGAACGATATACAGCAAATATTGATTGATTTCACTCAGCATTTCCCTCGTCCCGCTGATCGGGGAAATCAGGATCAGTCCGCCTGTCAGCTGGTCATTGACCACACGGGGCATGATGACGAGTGATACCGCCTGGTCAAAACGTCCGAAATCTTTTTTCAACGGAACAGTTTCGCCGCTCTCGATTTGTTGCCATTCCTCTTTCGAGAGCTCGATCCGCGGATATACCCCTCCACTTGAAAAAGATACTTCTCCCTGACGATTGAAAGTGATCACATCAATATTCCGGGCATGCAGCAGGTTGCTGTATTCATCCAGATACAGGGGCCGTCTCGGACTTGGCCGCTCAAGATCTGATAAAATTTTATCACCATACGTCCGGAGCTCCGTCACCTTATTTTCATACACCAGATTTTCGACATAATGGGAAAACAGGAGTCCGAGGATCATGAAGGCGATGATGAGGACGCTCGTATGACTGAGAAGCAGCTGATACAGATACCTAAACTTCATCCCCGGCCGCCGCCTCATCGAATTTATAGCCTACGCCCCACACCGTATGCAGGTACGGCTTTTCTTTGCTTCCGATCTTATTGCGGAGCCGCTTGATATGTACATCCACCGTACGCTCGTCCCCATAGAAGTCATAGCCCCATACCCGCTCCAGAAGCTGCTCCCTTGAGAACACCTGCCTCGGATTCCGGGAAAGATAATAGAGAAGTTCAAACTCTTTCGGCGTCAAATTCGTAAGGGGCACGCCTTTCAGGAAAACTTCACGGGTTTCCTTGCTGATCCGGAAATCGGACGTGTCAACATCCTGAGTCCCAGTACTACTCTTCTCTCCTTGACCTTGATAACGCCGGGTCACCGCCCGGATCCTCGCCATCAGGGCAAGAGGTGAAAAGGGCTTCGTCACATAATCATCGGCCCCGAGCTCAAGGCCGAGCACCTGATCGGACTCACTATCCTTCGCCGTCAGCATGATGACCGGAACCTGGGATCCTTCTTCCCTGATCTTCCGGCAGATCGTCACCCCGTCCATCCCGGGAAGCATCCAGTCGAGGATGACAAGATCCCACTCGCCTTCCTGATAACGACGGTATCCTTCAGCACCGTCATGGACAAACTCACCCTTTATATCTTCTTTTGAAAAAAACATCTCAAGCATGCTTGTGACGCTTTGATTGTCTTCTACGACCAACACGTTCATGAACATCGCTCCTTTCCGAGCCACGGGGACGGGAACCTTCCCGATTTCTCTCTATTTAAATTATAATCGTTTTGGCCAATTCCTTCTATTGATATCCTTCAATCGAAAAACCCCCGCTCATATGGCGGGGATTTCCGTTCCTATAATGATTCACTATCTTGATCACTCTGAGGAACTTCATGAGGTCCTTTTCCGTGACCGGGACCGTGATGACCCTTACCTCCCATGTGGAAAAACAAGCCCTCTTCCTTATGGAAAGGGAAGAAATCCAGTTTCTTCGCTTCACCGGCATGTTCCGTCATGATTTCGTCCATCAGTTGCCTAGAGGTTTTGCCTTCCGTTTCAACGCCGAGTTGTTTCGCGGCTTTCAGGATGGACGCTTCGAATACTTCCTGCTGCAATTCATGATGATCTTTTCCTTCGGTCTCGATGCCCAGCTCCTTCGCCTGTTTCGTAAGGGCGGCTTCTCTCACTTCACCAGCGAGTTCGTTCAACTCTTTACCCTCGGTCTCGACTCCAAGCTCTTTCGCCTGTTGTTTCACCAAGGCTTCCCTTACTTCTCCAGCGAGCTCTTCGCCGTCTTTTCCGTCAGTCGAAATGCCCAGCTCCTTCGCTTTCTTGTTCAGCTCCGCCTGGCGGATTTCGTCCATGATGGCCCGGGGGGCTTTCCCATCGGTATCGATTCCCAATGCTTTAGCTCTCTTCTGAAGTACCGCATCCATGATCTCTTTGGCGAGTTCCCGTGTGTCCTTATCGGTGGTGTCGATTCCAAGTTCTTCGGCTTTTTCCTTCAGCTCATCTTCATTCAACTGGAACTTCCCCGGTCCGCCATGATGACCGCCAAATACCGGTTCGGACTTTTCACTGACGACCGCCGTATCATCCGTCTTCCCGGCATCCTCCTCAGCTGCGAAAGCAGGGATGGCCCCTGCGATCCCGATTGCTAACACACCAGCGAGTGCGAGTGCTCTCTTATTGTTCATTTGATTTCCTCCTTTTTAGTAGTTGCAGCTGCTCTATCATTATGTCCAGAAACTATGGCCAAATCATGAACGAACCATGACCGGATTATGAATCTTTTAAGGTTTTTTCGATCTTATACTCTTTCTTCTTCTCTGAAAGCCACGTTCCATACTCCGTCTGAAGGGCCTGATCAAACAGGATGTCCTTGATTTCATCTTTATGATCGGCAAGGACCGCCTCTTTCGCTTCCTTCTTACCTGTCACCTTGATGATGTGGTAGCCGAACTCCGTCTTCACCGGCTCACTGATTTCGCCTTTCTTCATTGAAAACGCCTTATCATCAAACTCCGCCACCATTTCACCTTTGCCAAAATAACCAAGCTTCCCGCCTGAATCGGCATTCGACGTATCCGTGGAATACTCTTTCGCAAGTTCGGCAAAATCTCCGCCGTCATCGAGTTTCGCTTTCACTTCTTTTGCCGTTTTTTCATCGTCCACCAGGATATGACTGGCCTCTACCTGCTCTTTTTGCGCAAACGTATCCTTATTCGCTTCGAAATATTCCTTGATCTGGTCATCCGTAATCTTGACCCGGTCCTTCAGCAACTTCTCCGTCAACAGGTACGTCTTGATATTTTCTTTGACACTATCAAGATCCGACCCGCTTGAAGCAAGTGCCTCATTGAAGGCCTCTTCACTGTCATATTGTCCTTTGATATTCTCCAATTCTTTCTTGATTTCACTATCCTTCACCGTAAGATCCTTCTTCTCACTCTCAAGCTTCACGATCTTATCGGCAATCAGTGTGTCCAGGGCGCCATCCCCATACTGATCCACAAGCGTCGTGTACAGCTCGTCTTTACTGATGGTCTCGCTTCCCACTTTGGCAACTGCATCTTCTTTGGAAAATCCAAACACTGCAAGAAGCGATCCGATGAGGACAACTCCTCCGATGATGCTCCATAATGTGATCGATTGTTTTTTCTTAGTCACTTATTCGTACTCCTTTTATGGTCATTTATTGGCAGGTAATTTGTGTACCTGGTACGTTTTGGTGTATTTGTACCTGGTACATTTCGGACTGTTTGTACCTGGTACAACTCACCCGGTTTGTACCAGGCACGCACCCATTCCCCTAACACTTACCCATTCATCATCGCATTACTAGTAAGCGTCAGACTCACCGTCATTTTTTTACCGTCACGGTAGACGGTCAAATCGATTTTATCCCCGACTTTCAGGCCACCGTACAGCTGCCTTCTAAGATCGGCTACATTCTCGACTGCTTTGCCGTTCATTTCGGTGATCGCGTCCCCTTCTTTGATCCCGGCGTCTGCTGCTGCAGATGTCGGGTCGATATTGGCGACGACCACGCCGGATTCAACAGATTGAGGAAGATTCGGCAGGTACGAACGCGGGATATCTGCCAGGTTCTTCATCCCGATGCCGATATACGGACGCTCGATTTTCCCTGTTTTGATGATTTCGCTGACAATCGGCATGAAGTCCTTGCTTGGAATCGCAAACCCGAGTCCTTCTACACCGGAGTTCGAGATTTTCGCGCTGTTGATCCCGACCAGTTCACCCTTCGAATTCAGGAGCGCCCCGCCGCTGTTACCAGGGTTGATCGCTGCGTCAGTCTGGATGACGTTCAGTTCAGATTCGCCTTCAGATGTCTGAACAGGAATCGTACGATCGACGGCGCTGACAATCCCCTGTGTCACCGTCCGTGAAAGGTCGAGTCCAAGCGGGTTCCCGATGGCGATGACCTGTTCACCGGCGCGCAGGGCACTGGAGTCACCGACTTCCAACAGATTGTCTGCGTACTTCCCGTCAATCTTCACGACAGCAAGATCCGTCAGCGGGTCTGCTCCGATCAGCTCACCCTCAGTCTTTTCCCCGTCATAAAGAGAAACTTCAATCTTCGACGCGCCTTCAATCACATGGTTGTTCGTAATGATGAAAGCACTGTCCCCTTCTTTTTTAAAAAGGACACCGGAACCTGTTCCGGCTGGAGTGGCTTCTGCAGCTCCCATTCGGCTCTGGTTCTGATAATTGACGATTCCGACGATGGACTGGGAGGCATCCTCCACGATATTCGCTACATCGCCGTCTGCCCCGGTTGAAACCGATGTCGGCGTGACCCCTGAATTCGATGATGTGTTTGTCTGTCCGTTGTCGGCCGATTGCTCTACGCGGGGCTGAGCCAGGTTCTGATAGTAATCCGTTTGCGGCAATACTGTCAGAGTCAGGACTGAACCGATGATCCCCGCACCAACCGTGTTGAGGAATCCCCTTCCTTTAAACGGCTTCTTCTGCTTCGGAGTCCGATGCATCTCTTCTTTTTTTGTAAATTCTGTATCGTTTATTTCCATAGAATTCATTTCTTCATTTTGATTGTTTTGTTCAAACATGTTTTTTCCTCCTCGATTGATTTTGCCTGTTGAACTTTGCTGTTGATTTCATCTTAGAGGGTAAATGTTACGAAACTATTAACAATCTGTGTACAGGATGGGAAGTTTTTTGGAATCAGTACTGATTGAAACGATTTCGTGAACGATCCATCATATCACTTGGGTTTTTGTCATGCCTTTGTTTTAATTGTAATAAAGTCATATTTATAAAATGGTGATGATTATGAAGAAAAAAAACAGAGCAGATCAAACAAAGAAAATGGTACTGCCGAAGCGCATGAAGATTCTCTTTGTCACCGTGTTTCTTTTATTCAGCACGCTGATTGTCAGGCTCGGGATGGTTCAGATTGCGAATGGACAGTCTTATGAGAAGGCGGTGGAGAAGAAGGAAAGCGTGACGGTGGATTCACCCGTGCCGAGGGGGAGCATATATGACCGGAACGGGAAGTTGATCGTCGATAATAAACCAGAGAGGGCCATCACCTTTACCCGGACGTCTGATTCGTCTCAGAAGGACTTAATGAATGTGGCGAAGAAGCTGGCCGGCATGATTGACGTCGAAACCGATTCCCTCACGACACGTGATAAAAAAGATTTCTGGATCTTGATGAATCCTTCAAAGGCAGAGAAGAAGGTCTCCCCTTCTGAAATCGACCGCATCCAGGGAGAGAAGGGGCTCTCGACAAAAGAAGCCGATCAGAAAATCTATCAATTGAAGCTTGAGCGCATCAGTGAAAAGGAATGGTCTTCTTTTTCAGAAGAAGAATATGAAGCGCTGGTGATCTATCAAACTATTTCCAAAGGGTACGCCCTTTCCCCTCAAATCGTGAAGAACAAAGGGGTGACCATCACGGAATACGCGCAAGTGAGCGCACATCTCGATCAACTGCCCGGGGTGAACGTCACAACGGATTGGACCAGGTCTTATCCCCTTGACCACACTCTCCGTTCCGTGCTTGGCGATGTGTCGTCGACCAGGGAAGGGATCCCGAAAGATCTGATCCAGGAATATCTCGCAGAAGGATATAACCGGAATGACCGCGTGGGAACCAGCTACCTGGAATTAAAGTATGAAGACCTGTTGAACGGACAGAAAAAGAAGGTCAAGAACATTATACAAGACGGCCAGATCGTCGGGACAAAGGTCATCCAGCAGGGACAGAGCGGGAAAGATCTCGTACTCGGCATTGATGTCGAATTGCAAAAAGCGATCGAGAAAATCGTCCAGGAAGAACTGTCGAAACACATCGGCACGAAGGGATCTCCTTACCTGGACCGTGCCTTTGTCGTCATGATGGACCCTCACACAGGGGAAATCGAAGCGATGGTCGGTCAGAAAGAGAAGGAAATCCATCCTAACGGGAAAATCGAATTCGAAGATTATTCGTTAGGAGCATACACAACGTCCTATGAATCGGGCTCCGTTGTCAAAGGGGCAACACTCCTGACCGGTTATATGACGGATCATATCGAACCGGGGGAAATGATTGTGGATGAACCCCTTTATATTAAAGGAACGCCTAAGAAAACGTCATGGTTCAATGTATGGGGAAATCAAACGGGACCGATTAGTGACCTCTATGCCCTGGAGAAATCCTCCAACGCGTATATGTGGAAAGTGGCTCTCCGTATTGCCGGGAACCGCTACGTCCCTCACGCACCGATTGAGCTGAAAGGTGACGCATTCCGGACGTTCAGGGAGCATTTCGCCCAGATGGGACTGGGTGTACCGACAGGGATCGATCTCCCCGGGGAGTCTCCGGGATATCAAGGAACCGCTGAACATCCGGGACTTCTCCTCGACTTTGCAATCGGGCAATACGACACATACACCCCCATGCAGCTGGCTCAGTACGTATCCAGTATCGCCAACGGGGGAAAACGCGTTCAGCCCCATCTGTTAAAAGAAGTACGTGAACCTTCCAACCAGCCACACCGGTTGGGCAGTGTCCTGTACAAGCAGGAACCAGAGGTGCTGAACCGGATCGATGCATCGAGTGAAGAAATCGAACACGTTCAGAAAGGATTCTACCGGGTCTTTCACGGTCCAGAAGGCACGGCCAATCTGTTTAAAGATGCTCCGTACAATGGAGCGGGGAAATCAGGAACAGCCGAGGCATTTTACAAAGGACCGGACATGGAGAGTGCAGAGCCAACCTACAACACGACTCTTATCGGATATGCACCATTCGACAATCCGGAAATCGCCTTTTCAACCGTCGTCCCATGGTCCCATCAGGAGCATGATCCTTACATTAATAAGGTCATTTCCAAACGGGTGATGGATAAGTATTTTGAATTGAAGAAGGAAAGAGCGAATAAATGAAAAGAGATGCCCCTAAGCAGAATGGGCTGCTTGGGGGCATCTTTTTTTTGAGAAAAGCCACGGGGGGACAGGTCCCGTGGCTCCTCCATCATATTTTTGAATCCCATTCCCTCTTAAACTCCACCAGCGACCCATGACGCTTCTCACGTTCATCACTCACTGCTTTAAGAGCCACATCATACAACGCTTCATTCAGCCGCCATTTACTGAAGGAACGGTCTTTCTCTCCGCCAAACAACGCAAAAGCGGTGGCCCCCATCACATACACATTCGTGATTTCATCGATCGGGGCACCTTCCCTGAATTCCTCCGGCGACATGAAGCGTGACGACCCCCACATCCTGCCCATCGTATTGGTGTAAGGGCGTTTCGAATATAGGTCTATGTCGCAGATCAACGCCTTTTCTTTTGAAAAATCATAGAGAATGCTGCCGTCATAGAAATCGATGGCCACATACCCTTTCTCCGCTGCATGAATGTGAAAGTCGAGGATATCACGGAACACGTCAACCCTTGACCTGTCAGGTAGCTGCATGAATTTCCCCCGGGATCTGGGATACATCTTCCCCATGCACTCCCCGTCACTCCATTCAAAGATGGCCGCACATCCACCGCCGACTTCCTCTGCACCGATCAAGCTGACCAGATGGGGATGGCGCAAATCTCCGTACACGTTCACGGCAGACTTCAACCCAGTAATCGCTTCTTCCGGTTTGCCTTCATATCGCGCTGTCGGGGCACCGGCGAATTTGATGAACAGCCTCTCTTCACCATTCCTGACCCCGAAGCAAATATTGCCCGAGTCCTGATCGTCATACACCTTGAAGACCTCTCCGTACCTTTTTAAAAAAGAAAAATCGTAAGGAGCCTTTAATTTGTACGGAATCCCATCGATGTTCTGTAGGCAAAAGTCCTCCACATACCACGTCGGGACCGGAGTCTTCATCCCATCGAACCACCCCAGCACTTCCTTCGCCTGCTTCTTCATGACGTCGAGCTCCTCTTCACCGAACTTCATCGCCCACGGAATGGCCGACAGCATATTACTGCTGATATAAAAGGTCATGAGCTTGAAGAAATCCTCCGGCGGCCTTCCGTTGAAATAGCCGTTCAGCTGTCCCGTGGCAAAATGGGGACTCGCCGATGCACTGAAGGCGATGCGGTTGAACTCTTCCCATGGATCGCCGAAGTCATGGCGGTTGAAGTCGATGATGGAGAGTTCGCCGCTATCCGAAATAACCATATTACCCACGTGGTAATCACCGTGATGGAACGTTTGAGGGCGCCCCCTAAGAAGATGCCTGTTTGCCTCTATGTATTCTAGGATAAGAACGCCGGATTCAATCTTGAGTGGACACTCATGGTACTGCCTGATCTTATTATCCACTTTACGATTGAACTTCGTTTCCCACTTTTCTTGATCCGCGGGGGCAGGAGTGGAATGGATTTCCTTGAGATAACGCCCCGACTTCAGGCCGAGGACATATTGTTCCGCCTCCGTCAGCTTAGGAAGCACGTCAGCCGCGTCTTCCCCTTCACACCACGCAAAGAGCGTATATAAACTGGTGCCATCGTCACTCATTCCGAACTCAAGGGGAACAGACATCGGAATCCCCGACTCGGCCACCCGCTTCATTGCCTCGAACTCGCTTTTCTTACTCTCATACTCAGAACGATTCGCCGTCCGGAGCAGCAGCCTTTCCCCCGACTCCGTTTCCACAAAATATTTCTTATCACTCGACCAGCCCTTGTTGATCGGTTCGATCCTCTTAAACACGTAATCCGTTTTAATATCAAGCATGTGGCACCTCCAGTGAGCCAGGGAGACAGGTCCCTTGGCACGATCATAGTTTAGCAGTTTAGTAAACCTTATTTTACCAGTAACGATTAAAGATAGATACTTCTACTCAAATAACATCCCATTATTCACCTCACAGAAAGTTAGAAGGAAATATCTACATATGTTAAAATAATCCAAGTGAGCAATTTTTCATAAAAGATTGGAGCTGTAATAATGAAGAAAAGCAATTGGTTGACCGTCACGACTTTATCAGCGATGGTATTCATCGGAATGTCCGCCTGTAGTCAATCTTCTGATGAGGATGCCTCTGGTAAACCTGAATCCGAAGCGACTGCAACAAGTACTGATTCGGGTGATTCACATACAGAAGAGGCGACTTCAACTGAAGAAAACGAAAAGGCTCAGTCAAATGAGACATCCGTTGAAGAAAGTAGTCCTGTACAGGATCCTCCCGTCACAAAGGTGGAAGGAAAACAGGCATACATAGAAAAACTGGACAACATCCAAAAAGAACTCGATGCCATGCCGGATAAGAAGTATTCAGATGAAGGCGTTACGAACGCCATGAAAAACTATTATGGGGTATCGTACGAAAAATATGACGATGTATTGAATGAGATTTATGCCCTTCTGAAAAAAGAGCTGTCGCCAGACGTCATGGCAGAGTTAAAAGCGGAACAAGTGAAATGGATCGAGGAAAAAGAAGCAAAGGCAGAGAAAGAAAGACTGAAGTATGAAGGCGGTACGTTTGAAAACGTGGCATGGTATATCTCTTTGTACGAGTCCACGAAGGATCGGTGTTACGAGTTGGTGGAGGAGTATATGACGGAGTAGGAAATTTCACCTCCCCAAAAACAAGGAGCCAAACAGCCTGCCCCCACGCCTCCTATGATATAATGAACCTATACATGTGGAGGAGGTGGGGAAGGATGAAAAAAGCTTCAATATGGTTCTTACTGTTGATTTTAATCGGTTTCCAGCAGCCACACGTGTATCACACCGGCAATATGGATGGGGATGTATTAAAAGCGGATGATTCACATCTGACAAGTATTGATGCCATGCTCTCTCCCCCCTCTTCGCTCCCTCATTATGTTGATAGTGTGGTACCTCGTAAAATTTTCTTAAGCGAGAAGTTGAAATCGTATGCTCCCCCTCATGTGACGGAGTATGTGGCCATGGACATTTTTCCTGATGCGATTGGCTTTAAGAAAATCATCATGTCTCAATCCAATTACCTCCCTTAAACGATGTTTCTCTTTCATTCATATACTCACTCAAAAACTCTATAGAATTAGGGTTTATTAAAATTGGCGTTTTTCAAAAAACGTTTGGAGGATACTATGAAAAAGAACACATATTTTAGGGAATCATTAGCATGTTATCTTTTTTGTGCTGTGTTTTTGATTGGCTTTTTTGGCGTCATGTTTATAACGGCAGAGCTGTCGGGGAATTCCCTCTCTTCATTCATACCCGAATTTTCCCGGGATATGATCATTAAGTGGGAAGATATCAAAGCCATTTTTGACTTAAAAGAATAAAAGGCAGGAGGAACATATTTTGACTGAAGAAACAATAGAACAACAGATCAAATCGGGTCTCCAACACCCGAAGCTGACACGGTTGAAAATCGCGAAAAGAGGTTTTTTCATCGTATTGGGTGCCATCATGATGGCCCTTGGAATCGAAGTTTTCCTTGTTCCGAATATGATTATGGATGGAGGGATCGTTGGGATCTCGATTATCCTCTATAACATGACCGGCATCAGTCTCGGTGTCTTTATTTTCTTATTGAACATCCCGTTTTTCTTCCTGGGATATAAGCAGATTGGAAAGACCTTTACGATTTCCACGATACTCGGGATTTCGATTCTTTCTTTTGCGACGAATTACCTTCACCATGTGGCGGCCTTCACACAGGATATGCTGCTTGCCACTGTGTTTGGCGGGATCGTGCTCGGTGCCGGAGTGGGATTGGTCATCCGGTATGGAGGGGCGCTTGACGGGAGTGAGATCCTCGCCATCCTGTTAAATAAGAAATTTCCCTTTTCCGTTGGGGAATTCATCATGCTGTTTAACGTATTCATCTTCACATGGGGAGGCTTCGTCCTCGGCTGGGATCGTGCCATGTACTCTGTCCTTGCGTATGTCATCGCCTTTAAAACCATCGATATCGTCATCGACGGCTTTGATGAATCGAAATCGGCCTGGATCATCAGTGACAAGGACGCTGAAATCGGTGATGCGATACTCGCCCGCCTCGGACGCGGTGTCACCTATTTAAAAGGGAAAGGCGGATACTCCGGAGACGACAAACGAGTCATCTTCTGCATCGTCACCCGACTGGAAGAAGCCAAATTAAAATCGATCGTGGAAGAATTGGATCCTTCCGCTTTCCTTGCTGTCGCAGATATCAATGAAGTCCGCGGGGGAAGATTTAAGAAGAAGGACATCCATTAATAATCGTGTTGAGATAGGGAGCGTCGATGCTCCCTTCTTTTTACACTCTTCGTAACTACCCTTCCGTGGTGGAAGAACCTGGCATAGACTTTCAATCGCTGTACCTGTTCCCACCGTTCTTGAGTTCCTCCACGACTGATTCCCCTTCGCTTTCATCACGGTCCATCCATCTCCATTTTTCATGCAGCCTGATCCTGCCGTCCTCCAGTATTTCAGGAACAGAGGTGCATTGACCTCCCCTGATTTCATGATTCACGTTCACATGGTTATATCTGAACACTAAGCTGCCATCGTCTTTCACGATGCCAATCAGGGTCCCTTCCTTAATTTCTCCCCCACTATATGTGGCCGAAAGAATCTGCCCTTCTTGCTTATACTCAAACACGGTCCTTGAAGATACCTCACCGTTTGCAGTATTTTCAATGGATATGAATGTACGTCCATCATAATTGATCATTTACAGTTCCTCCTTGATGGGGACGGACCCTTGCTTAGAAGCAAGAGGTCCGTCCCTCTTATGTAGTACCTGGAAAAAAGACCCTGAATGTCGTTCCTACACCAGGCTTACTTTCCACCTTGATCTCACCCTTCATGCGCTTTACGATCTGATAACTGACCGTGAGTCCGAGTCCCGTCCCTTTTTCCTTCGTCGAATAATAGGGCCTGCCGAGTACCTTGAGCTGTTCCGGTGGCATACCGATTCCATTATCCTGAATCGTGATCAACATTCGCCCGTCAGGATGGCGGCTCGCAGCCGCGGTGATTTCCCCATTTTCCTTTACCGCCTCGATGGCATTTTTCAGAAGGTTGAGGAGGACTTGTTTCACCTCCAGCTTCATTCCCTTGATGTTCAGACCGTTTTCAATCTTCTGATGGATTTGAATGCTGTTCATCACCGCATATGTCGACATGACGTCAACGGATTCATTCATGGTCTCGGTCAAGCTGAACACCTCGTATTCCTCCGTCTGAGGCTTTGCCAGGGAAAGATATTGATTGATGACGTCCTGGGCGTGATCGAGTTCCTGGATGGATATGTCGATGAAGCTTTTCTGTTCCAATGTTAACTCTTCTCTAAGCAGAAGCTGCATGAACCCCCTCACCGTCGTCATCGGATTCCGGATTTCATGGGCGACAGATGCCGCCAATTCGCTGACCACGTTAAACTTTTCTGCTTTGATGAGCTCTTTTTTGACCTTGATCTGTTCCAGGCGATTTTCAATCAGATAGATGGATAGAATCAGGGTGATCCATATGATGGAAGTAGAGCTTGCCATAAACAGGAGCTGCTCTGTTTGATGATTCATCACTAAATAAATCGTCCTTGTAACCGGTATGAACAGATAAAAACCCGAAATCAGTAGTAGTTTATTCTTCCAGGATACCTTTCTATAGTAAGCAGATACAAGAATCAGCAGCACACTATAAATCGCATAATTCCCAAGTAGGAATATCCAGACATGGTTTGTGAACCAGCCGATGACGAGCATGGCGACAAATGTACTGATTCCCACTCGCTTCCCTCCATAGAGAAAGGCAAGAATCACAGGGATCACTTTAAAATCGTACACATATCCGCTGGAGTAAACCTCCGGGAATACCATCGTAACGGCTAACACAATGAGATTCATCAGAAAAAAAGGCACGGGAAACCCTTTAGTATCGCGATCCGACTCACTCATAAACATTTGAAATAATAGAATCGTAAACAGAATAAATACCACATGTAAAATTAAATGATGGACCGTCTCTACCATATTGGGTCTCCTTTAGGATAAAATATCTACTTTTATTCTTCGACACTTTCCCGGGAAATCCTCTCTATGACGTGGATGTTCGACAAGAAGCAGAGGGACGGTTCCGGTGCTTCCATTTCGGAAGCACGAGAAGAACGAAATCGCTATCGCGATGGCTTAAAAGATTCCTTCCAACTAAAAAAAGGCAAAAAAAATGAAAAAGTATGTTCTTTTGTGGTATTGTTTAATCGCCAAACCAAACAATCCTTAGAAAGAAAATACTTTTTCATATGCCTATTATATCATCGAATTCCTCATATTTGTATACCCTTATTCTTATTACCAGAAATCGCCCACCTCCATAGAGTAGATGAATGTCCATTTATCTATTATTCTAGGAGGCTATTTACGTGGATTATCAGCAGAAAATTGAACTTTACTTCGAACTTAAAGGAACACCGGAATCCTCGAGGGAGTCCTATAGGCGGAGAATGAAGGCGTTTGTTTCGTTTATGGAAAAGCAAAATAAAAAAATCTCTGACACAACAGAAGAGGATATTCAACAATACATCCTTTTTCTGAAACAAGTGAAAGGACTCACCCCGGGGACGATTAACAACTACATTTCTTCGATTAAATTCTTCTACACTTACGTGTTAGAAAAGGAATGGAACCCAAACAAACTTCCCAGGATGAAAAGAATCAAAAAGTTCCCTGTCGTTCCACCTAGGGAAGATGTCCTTAGACTTATCAACTCCTGTCGAAACATTAAGCATAAGGCCATTTTCTATTTAATCTATAGTAGTGGGCTTCGCGTAAGCGAAGTCGCCCAACTGAAGATCAAGGATATATGTAGTAAATCCATGAGTATCCGGGTTGACGATGCCAAGCATAATACGAACCGATATACCATCCTATCAGAATCAGCACTTATCGTGCTTCGAGAGTATTTCAAAGCTTCTTTCAAAGGGAGACCCTTCAAACCGGACGATTGGTTATTCCCTAGTAGTAAAAATTCCTCGGGACACATTCATATTAAAACAATTAAAAACACCATCATTAAACAGCGGGATAAGATAGAGTTGGACACTACTATTTCGTCTCATACGTTAAGACACTGTTTTTCGACTCATTCTTTGGAAGATGGGGTTGACCCTGTATACATTCAACAGATGCTTGGTCATAAAAACCTTAATACGACACTTGCTTATTTACACATGACCTCAAAAAGTTTGATGGGCGTTAAAAGTCCTTTAGATAATCTGGGAAAAGACCAACGATGAGTACGGTTCAAGAACTGTTTCATACCTTCTATCCGACTTACAAAGAAACATATAAACTCTCTATGGAACAAGCAAAGGCAGCCACAAACATGATGAACTGCCGGACCGCCGCCATGGGTGGACATTCTTACGAATGTGAGTCCTGTAGTCATTCCTTAGTACGGTATAATTCCTGCCGAAATCGGCATTGTACCCTATGCCAGGGAGTAAATAAGGATATTTGGGTCGATCAACGAAAAAAAGATATTCTCGATGCCCCTTATTTTCATGTCGTGTTTACGATGCCGGAACAGCTACATATGTTGATCTACCATAATCAGAAACTCCTTTATGATTTAATGTACAAAGCTGTCGCCGAAACGCTAACCGAACTGGCAGGTGATAAAAAGTACTTGGGAGCACAGATTGGGTTTTTCTCTGTTTTACACACCTGGGGGCAAAACCTTCATTATCACCCTCACATCCATACCGTTGTATTGGCCGGTGGACTAAATGATCGAAATCAGTGGCGCCGTTCAAGTGAGAAATTCTTTATTCCAGTGAAGGTACTGTCTAAAAAGTTTCGGGGAAAGTATCTCTATTACCTGAAACAATACTATCAACAGAAACAATTGAGATTCTTTAACGAGTCCAAGAAGTATCAAGATGCGAAGTCTTTTCAAGCATTGATCGATGAGTGTTACCAAAAAGATTGGTATAGCTATATGAAAAGGACCTTCTCAGGACCTATCGCCGTCATGGAGTACCTTGGTCGTTACACTCATCGAATTGCCATTTCTAATAATCGTATTGTCTCAGCCAACGATCAATCGGTCACGATTCAAGTGAAGGATTATAAACGTAACAATCAAAAAAAGACCGTAACCCTGAAGGGTGTAGAATTTCTCCGTCGCTTTCTCATGCATATTCTACCGAAGGGATTTGTGAAGATTAGACACTATGGCCTCTTGGCTAACCGGAATAAAAAGACCAAGCTGAAACTCTGTCGAAAGCTAACGAAGAGCCCTACGTATAAACCATTATTTGAAGGATTAAGCAAGATTGAAATTCTTTCTATTCTTATCAAAAAGGATGTTTCCCTCTGTCCTTCCTGTAAAAAAGCACATTTAACAGAGGCTATACCATGATTGTAAACAACCGAATATCTTCTTTGAAAAGCCTCTTAAGTGGGGAGGGGGAACCTATACTCTTCACAGTCCCGGAAGGGATTTAGTTTACTCTTTCCCCGGAAAAACATCAAAAAACAGGAAGATTTCGTTACCGATCAGCCGATTGAAATTCCATAGCTGGGGACCGCGACTTCCTTCTTCCTGGCAATCAAAAATTTTGCGTGCGTTCTTATTACAAATATAAAGTGAAAAGATCCAACTAGATTATTACCCTAGTTGGATCTTTTTGCGCGCAAAACTTCCGATTGACCCCTTTAAGAACCGTCCCTCTGCTTTTCTCTGTTTTTACAAATGTTCTTTCAGCGTTTGTTGTAGTGTACCCTTTATTTCTACTAGACTGTCGAATGCGATTCCTGAATTAACTATGTTTCTGACAAGTTCTACGCGCAGCCCTGTGAGGATCGCTTTGCAACCCATCATATTGATTCCGTTAAGGATTTTCTCAAATTGAAAAAGGACATCCATTTCCATCTCCGCCGTACCTGATAAGTCGATAATCAGGGTTTGAATCTTTATCGAACTGATTTCCATCAACACCTTTTCTTCCAATGCATTGACGCGGTAAGAATCGATCATTCCGATCAACGGCAAAACCGCAATGGTGCTATTGACCGGGATGATCGGTACCGAAAGATTTTCCACCAATTTTTTGTGCGACCACAGCTGCTCATCTTTGTAATCCGAGTAACTGATAAAGAAATTATTCAGGAATTGATCCACGTTGTCATTAATTCTTTTTTCCAATAGGAAAAATTTTTCCCGGGAAGCTTCCCCATCCCCTTGTTCCTCGTCAAATTGATAAAGGAAGTACCATAAGGTTCTCCTAATGGCATGGACCCATTCGAGCTTGAATGCCAGGGTAAGATCATGTTGTGCCCAGGCAATCCCCTCTATTTTTGCAAATTCAATCAGCCCTTCTTCTTTGTTTTCAACGATGTAGTGAGCGACCAGTTCGGCATTCTTTAACAGATCAATGTTTCCTTTTTCAAGAATATCATTGATCTTCCCACTAACATTAACGGCTTCAGATAATAGCTTCTGCTGAAAATCCTCTCTATTCTCCCTAAGGAAATCCGTTACGATTTCCATATCCAAGAATTTGTAACTCATCATAACACTCTCCTTTTTGACCTACTATTTCTTTATTCGTGTCCACGAAAAAAAATCCTGCTACAAAAAGGAAAATTCATAAAGAAGGAGGAGAAAGAGGACTGGAACCTATGCCTTTCTACTCCACCACACCGGTTCTTATGATGACAAATTTTGTGTTTACTTTTACATTAATATCCTTAAACCTGTCATGCCACTCCTCATCCGTAAGTTTGGAATGGCCTTCCTTTGTTCGGTATTCTTCACCAAATCCAAATACATCCGATTGTTTGGACTGAGAATACTGGATGAGCTGCTCGATTTCTTTTGTGATTTTTTTACTGATCTTTTTTTCAATTAATTCCAGATTTTTATTTTTGCTTAAGTTGATGTCCCGATTGATTTCCTGTAAACGGGCATTGATATGGATATTGAGGTTAAATGTCATGGAGTCCGGATCAATAAGTTCAATAGTGCTTTTGCTTTTGATTGTATCCAGGGCTACCGCGATATCAGCAGATGGAGGAAGGGAAGGAAAGAGAACATCTTCCTCTCCATTCTTGAAGGTGATTTCGAAATTCCCTGCCTTGAACCGGTCACTCACTAACTTTACATAAAAGCTATCACTCGGGGAAATTCTCCCCACCATTTTATCTCCATTGAGTAAGGCCATGCCCGTAATATTAATCATGTCATCCTCTAATTTCAATAGTGGTAACAGAGGATCAACTCCCACGGAGTAATAGTCGTGCACTGTTTCGTGGAGAGTCGGGGAAGATATGACCTCTCCTTTTATATTTTGCTCTATTTCCTTGTACACATATTGCCCGGCATCAGAAAACTGGGGATACTTGTGCTTTATGAGATCGCCTGCATTCCCTTCCACTATAGCGAGGAACGTTAAATCACTGATGGAATGATCCCGTGACAGCGTATCCGCCAGGTTGAATAGACCGTCTTTCGCTAAATCCTCTCCGAACAGCGCCACGCGCAGCTGGCCTGACTCAAGCTTTTTGGGAGATTTCAGATTGCTTTCGATTCTTGCTCCTTTACTGGTTAACGATCGACTTGATATAACGTTTGTACTATCCATGGACTGTGGGTCCGTCTCAAGAATCAGTGTCGTCGTATTGATTTCTTCGTCTTCTCCCTTATCATATCCCACCGTTGTGATCATCCCGATTTTCTCAAGCGTACTGCTTTCTGCACATGAAGTGAGGATGAGAAGGAAGATGAGAGAGAGAGTCATGTTGAGGATCCTTTTCATGATTTCACTCCTTTCCGAAAGACTTTTTTCTTCAGCCATACGATAAGAAACAGGAATAAGGGATAGCCATAAACAACAAAGAAGGCCATCTGGGCAAAAACATTGTTCAATGAATTGATTTGCTTCCTGGTCACAAATAGTTGGATGCACCCAAATAAGATAAAGGATAATCCCCATGTGAAGACTTTTCTCCTTTTTTCCCCGAACATGCGGGTAAACCCCCGGGAAGCCGACCACAGGTACATCATGAGGTTCGGAAGGATCATGAGCATCCAGAACGTGATCGCTACATATTCAAATCGTTCAATGAAAGGCAACCGGACGATCTTAAACAGGGAGAGAGTTCCCCAAATGGTCCGTTCCAGTTGACCGCCGCTGAAATAGCTTAATGCGACGATCATGATAGCCACATATAGAAGAGAAGTATAAAGCAATCCAATTTGCATATAGGTTTGAACCTTATTTTTCTCTTTAATAAAAGGATAAAAAAAATAGATGAGTTCGAATCCGATGACGGTAAAGGTCATGGAATAAGTCCCTTTTAGGATTTCAGTCGCATTGGACTCCAAGATTGGAAGCAGATTGGACCAATGACTGAATTGAATCGGATACGCCAATAAGATCAAAAGCCAAAATGCAAGGAACACACTGAAGAACGAAACGCCTGCAATGATGCGAAAGCCTCCCAGTACCCCATATAGCACAAGCATCATGAGAGTCAAACTAAGGAACCAGGTAGGGACTTCCGGAAACACCCAGGCTTGCAGTACTTCGATATAGTTCCGTATGACGACCAGGAAAGAGCCCATGCAATAAAAGATGTAAAGGGCGTTCATACAAGTGCCCAGCCATTTTCCGTACACATCCTGCTGTATGCCATATAGATCCGAGCTCTCATAATAGTTCAGGGTTTTCACCATGATAAAGCCGACGAAACAAGTCACAACCCCGGAAAGAGCGACGGATATCCAGGCATCGTGTCCTGCGTCACCATAAATGATCCGTTGAAACCCCTGCACCCCAACACCTATTTGGACAGAATGAATAATGAACATGACCATGAAAGCATTGAGGAGTGATTGTGGTTGTGGATGAACGTGAATCTTCATAGCCCCCTCCCTTCTCCTTAACAGGACTCATTCGTCTCCATCGTATTTTTCGGAGTCCAATGGTCTGGCTTGATAAGGACGTTTCGACGTGTATTTAAGTGGCAGCCTGAAGATACTATCCGCCCAGTCCCTGATCCGAATCGGATAAAAAGGGGCAAGAAATGGGCTCCCCAGGCTGGTTTGCCTCAAGAGATGAATCAGTAAGAAGCAAAAAGCAAACATCGTTCCATAAAACCCCCAGAAACCTGCCAAAATAATGATCGGGAACCGAAGAATGCGAATCACATTTCCCATCATGAAGCTTGGTGTGGTGAAAGAGGCCAAAGCCCCAAGAGCGACGATGATAATCAGGATGTTACTCGTAAACCCCGCCTGTACAGCAGCCGTCCCGATGACGATACCTCCTACGATACCCATGGTCTGGCCCACTTTCGTCGGCAGCCTTGCTCCTGCTTCCCTCAGTAATTCAATGATGAATTCGAGTAACAATGCTTCGATGATCGGTGGAAAAGGAACCCTGGAACGTGATTCACTTAAAGGAATCAGGAGAGGCTGGGGGATGATCTCATAATGAAATGTCAAAGATGCGACATAGATGGCTGTAAAAAAGACTGACAGCAGCATGGCAATAAACCGTAAAATTCTAAAAAAAGAAGCCACCTGCCACTTCACATTCTGATCCTCCATACTTTGAAAGAACTCCACAAAGGATTGAGGACACCCGATCACCAACGAACTCCCATCCACCAGAATGACGACCTTTCCGTTCAAGAGCCAGGAACAGGCGCGATCCGGACGCTCGGTCAAAATAAACTGAGGAAAAATACTCAAACCGTTATCCTCGATCAATTGCATCAATAGGGAACTATCCAATACCCCATCAATCGTAATAGTGGATATACGCTCCTTTACGGTCTGCACCATCTGTTCCGATGCAACCCCTTCTATGTATAACAAGGAAATGGCCGTTTTGGTCTGCTTGCCTAATGTAATGGACTTATTACACAAGTTGGGGTTCACAAGATATCTCCGGATGAGTGAAATATTTGTGGCTAAACTTTCATTGAATCCCAACTGTGGTCCAATGACGATGGATTCATTTTCAGGCTTGGACAAGGACCGGCTGTCCCCGGAACGGATATTTACGGCCAATACACTTGAATACCCTTCAAGATGGATCAACACCGCTCCGCTGAGAAGACTGCTGACAGACGGATTCACCCCGGTATAAACCTCTATATTCCCGACATTCAGCCTCTCTTTCAACCCGTTCGGTGTAAGCTCCTCTCCGCCCAGCTGACTCATGATGTCTCGGTTTAACATCGTTTTGTCAATCAGCATATCGAAATAAAGGAAGGTCACGCCTGGCCTTGGGCTCATCATGACGAGATCAGCACTTTCATGAAGTACATCTTTTATTTCTTTAGTAAAGGACTCACCTGTGCTTGAAATGGGGAGGTCCGGCTTTGGATCTGATTCGCCTTCGGTTTCCCCGGGACTTCTTTGTTTTTTTCTAAAAAACATATGTAGTCCCTCCCATGAAGTAGTAGTACCATCATGGTCTTATCCTGATGGATATATACCATTTTTATGTGCGTATGGGTAGATTCAATGCTTGCTGTAAGATCAGATTGTACTGATTTAAGTACCTTAAGATGGGCGATTGGTTCGCCTGTCTCAATCACCAAGCGTGCTCTTTTTATGTGGGCATAAAAAAGGCGCCTGATCCATTAGTGGGGATCAGGCGCCTGATATGATTTTCCTTCTTATATAATCTTACAAAGGCGTCCCTCTAATTCAAAGAGAGCTCTTTCCCCTTCTCACCGAGGAGCACTCCTGCCGTTACGATGGCACAAATGCCTAGTACGACGAGGATCATAAAGACGGTGTGTAAGCTTTGTTCCAACACGTGGCCGCTTAATTGATCGCTCAGCCATAAGCCGGAAACAGCGATCCCGATGGACTGGCCAAGGTTTCGCATCAGATTGAACGTCCCCATTGCGGCACCCCGGACCTTCCATTCAACAGAAGATTGGACAGCGACCGTGAAGGCGGTCAGGGACAAACCGAAGCCAAAGCCGATCATGGCCGTGACAATCATCATCAACGGAACAATTGTATTCTCGTTAAATAAAACCAATCCAAGACATCCCGCTGTAATGACGGAAATCCCCATCACGGTGATTCGTCCAATGGAGGTTTTCGCCATCAGCTTTCCTGACAGCACCGCAGCGAGTGGCCAGGTAATCGACATCGGCAGCATCGTCACACCGGACAGGGTCGCATTCAAACCGGTGACGCCCTGGACCCATAAAGGGATATAGAACGTAATCGCAACGAGGATGAAGCCCAGCAGAAAGCCAGCAATCGTTGAAATGGTGATAAAGCGATTTTTAAAAAGAGAGAGTGGGAGCATCGGCTCTTCCACCTTAGATTCGATCCAGATAAACAGGCTGATTCCAATGGCGGCCACGATCAGTAAGATGAGTATCCCACCCGTCACATGGTTTTGTTCCTTCAGGAGTGTCAACGCATAAAGAAAAGCCGTGATACTGACAGCAAAAGTGAAAATGCCACTGTAGTCTATTTTTCGTTTCTTCTTTTCTATGTTTTCCTTTAACGACGTCCACAATAAGAAAAGAGAGACAATCCCGAATGGTAGATTCATATAAAAGATCCAATGCCATGAAACCGTATCGACAATGAACCCGCCTGCAAGGGGACCCGCTATGCCGGCTATTCCCCAGACACTGCTCATCCACCCCTGCATCTTGGCCCGCATTTCAAATGTGAACACATCGCCGATGATGGTAAAGGGCAAGGTCGTGAGTGCCCCTGCTCCAATCCCCTGGATCAAGCGGAACAGAACGAGCTGTTCCATCGATTGTGATAATCCCGAGAGCATGGAACCGGCTAGAAAAATACTGACACCGATCGTAAACATAATCTTTCTTCCAAATAAATCAGCCAGTTTCCCGAAGACGGGTGTACTGATGACAATCGCCAGGAGGTAGACGGAAATGACCCATGTGTACAGCTCACTTCCGCCCAGGTCCTCAACAATTTTCGGCATGGCTGTACTGACGATCGTTCCTTCGATGGCCGTGAGGAATGTGGCGATTAATAGAGCAAAGACAACGGATTTTTGTTTTGTTTCTTGATTCATTTTGTCTGACCCTTTCTTGAATGTAAATTCCGGAAATACTAGACTAAATCTCACTTTCTATCTTACCACTTAAATGATGGAGCGACAGGTGATAGAATTCGAGGAATGCGCATGGACAAATCTTACTTTTGGAAGCAGGAGAACCGTCCCCACGCTTCCCTATCCAGCCACCTCACCAAACTGGCTATTATACAGATCCGCATAAAAGCCGTTCTCCCGGAGAAGTTCTGCATGCGTCCCCTGTTCAATCACAGAACCCTGATCCATGACGAGAATCAAATCCGCATCCTTGATCGTCGACAGTCGGTGGGCGATGACAAAGCTCGTTCTGTCTTCCATCAAGCGGTTCATGGCCCGCTGGATCAATAGCTCGGTCCGGGTATCGACGCTCGACGTCGCTTCATCCAGGATCATGATCGGAGGATCGGCGAGGATCGCCCGTGCGATGGTGATAAGCTGCTTCTGCCCTTGTGAGATATTCGATGCTTCCTCATTCAGGACAGTGTCATAGCCGTCAGGCAGCGTACGGATAAAATGATCCGCATGGGCCATCTCGGACGCCTGCATGATTTCCCCTTCCGTCGCACCCGTCTTCCCGTACGCAATATTTTCCCGGATCGTCCCCTTAAACAGCCACGTATCCTGCAGCACCATCCCGAAGCTCCTTCTCAGTTCACTTCGAGGGACGGACCTCGTATCGATGCCGTCGATCCTGATTTTCCCAGCATTCAATTCATAGAATCTCATCAATAGATTGATCAAAGTCGTTTTCCCCGCACCCGTCGGTCCAACAATCGCAACCGTCTGACCGGGCTTTACGTTAATGTTCATATCGTGGATTAACAGATTTTCACCATAACCGAAGTCCACATGTTCAAACACAACCTCGCCTTCCGGACGGGATAGGTGCGCCACGGTCTCTTCCTTCACTTCTTCTTCCTCATCCAACAACTCGAATACCCGTTCAGCCGCTGCCACCGTTGACTGAATGATGTTCGCGATATTCGCCGTCTGAGTGATCGGCTGGGTAAACTGACGTGTGTACGTGATGAACGCCTGGATGTCCCCGATGGAAATCGCCCGGTTCGTGACGAGGATCCCCCCGACGACGCTGATCAGCACATAGCTGATGTTTCCGATGAACATCATGATCGGCATGATGATCCCGGAGATGAACTGGGCTTTGTTTCCCGCTTCATACAATTCATCGTTCACCGAATCGAACTGGACACCGGCCTTTTTTTCATGACCGAATGCTTTCACGACCTGGTGTCCGGTGAACATTTCTTCAATATGGCCATTCAACTGTCCAAGCGTCCGCTGCTGATCGGCAAAATGCTTCTGGGACCGCTTCAGTATTGGACGGATCGCAAACACGGAAACCGGCAAGCTCACAACGGAAATCAACGTCAGCAGTGGACTGATCGAAAGCATCATGATGATGATTCCGACAATCGTGACGATGGACGTGATGAACTGGGTGAGACTTTGTTGCAACGTACTGCTGATCGTATCGATGTCATTCGTCATCCGGCTCAGGGTCTCCCCATTCGCACGTCCGTCGTAATACTTCAATGGAAGCTTCTCGATCTTTTGATTCACATCTTCCCTCAAGTCATACGCCGTCAGCTGGGCGACGCTCGACATGATATATTGCTGGATAAAATTAAACACAGAGCTGAATACATAGAGTCCCGCTAGCAACAACAGGATCTCACCGATTTTTTCAAAATCGATCCCGGCACCGGGTACTCCTTTAAATTTTGCATAGGCGCCTTCGAATAATTCCGTGATGGCGTTCCCCATGATTTTCGGGCCGATGATGGCAAAGACGGTACTTAAGATGGCTGCGAATAGAACGGCGATCAATTGCCCGCGGCGGGGTTTCAGATAACCGAGGAGACGTTTCAAGGTGCTCTTGAAATTCTTCGGCTTCTGCCCCATCATCATCATGTTGCCGCCGCCCGGACCGAATCCTCCTCCGTGACCTCCGCCTCTTTGAGGTTTACGTTCCTTACTCATGCCGATTCCTCCTCTGAAAGCTGTGATGCGACGATTTCCTGGTACACTTCATTGGTGTCAAGGAGCTCCCGATGAGTCCCGATCCCGGCCACTTCGCCTTTATCCAACACGATGATGCGGTCGGCATCGATCACCGTGCTGACCCGCTGTGCGACGATGAGCACCGTTGCATCAACGGTTTCCCGTTTCAATGCGGCACGGAGCCTGGCATCGGTTTTGTAATCGAGGGCTGAGAAACTGTCGTCGAACAGATAGATATCCGGTTTCCGGACCAGGGCTCTTGCAATCGACAAGCGCTGTTTCTGACCTCCGGAGAGATTGGATCCGCCCTGCTCGATTTCTGCCTGGAATCCCCCGTCCATCCGGCTGACGAATTCTTCCGCCTGGGCGATCCGGGCTGCTTCCGCCACTTCTTCATCACTCGCATCTTCTTTCCCGAAGCGGATATTCTCCGCAATCGTTCCGGTAAAAAGAGTCGCCTTCTGCGGCACAAGTCCGAGCTTTGACCGGATTTCTTCCTGGGAAGCTTCCCTAATGTCTACACCATTGACCTTGATTGACCCGCTCGCGATCTCATAAAATCGGGGGATCAGGTTGATGAGGGTCGTTTTCCCTGAACCGGTCCCGCCAATGATGGCCGTCGTTTCACCGGGATGTGCGGTGAAACTGATGCCAGACAGGGCAGGCTCTTCAGCACCGGGGTAATGGAACGTGACCGAATCAAATTCCAGCGTCCCCTGTTGAACGTCTGCTGCTTTCGTTCCTTTATCTTCAAAAGAAGGCTTCATTTCTAGTACTTTGTTGATCCGCTTCGCCGACACATCGGCACGTGGCACCATGACAAACATCATCGACGCCATGACCAACGCGAACATGATTTGCATGACGTATTGAATGAACGCCATTAAATCCCCAATCTGCATCCCGCCGTTATCGATCCGGATACCCCCGAACCAGATGACGGCGACGACGGTCATATTCATGACGAGCATCATCACAGGCATCATGAAGGCCATGATTTTATTCACCTTGATCGACACATCGGTCAGTTCATGATTCGTGCGTTTCAGGCGCTCCTTCTCTTCCGGTTCACGGTTGAAGGCACGGATGACCCGGATACCGGTCAAGTTCTCACGGAGCACGAGATTCAATTGATCCAGTTTTTTCTGGACGGTTTGAAATAATGGAATCCCTTTATACAAAATCAACAGGATCGACCCGACCAATACCGGCATCGTCAGAATGATGACCAGGGATAGCTTTGCGTCCATCAACACCGCCATGATAATCCCGCCGACCAGCATGATCGGCGCACTGATGATCATCCGGAGCAGCATGATCACGACCTGCTGTACCTGGGTGATATCATTCGTCGTTCTTGTGATCAGGGATGCCGTCCCCACTTCATCAAATTCCTGGAGCGAAAACTTTTCAATATGATAGAAAAGCTTCCGGCGGACATCGCGCCCCAATCCGACAGCTGCTTTAGAGGAATAATAGCTCGCAACGATGGAAGCCACCGCACCGAGAGCGGAAACGATGAGCATGAATCCGCCGATCTTCCATATATACGGGATGTCCCCGACGACGACCCCTTTGTCGATGATGTCAGACATGAGGGTCGGTAAGTATAGGGTCGACATGGATTGAATGAAGATCAACACGAAAATCCCCACGATCATCCATTTATACGAGGATAAGTGTTTCAGAAGTTTAATCATGTGGCATCCTCCTCTTTCCCTTTTTGATCAAAATAGTCGGCGATCCTTTCATGCGCCTGCAGAAGTCCGGCGAACTCTTCTTCAGAGAGAGTCGCGCCCGCCCCGGCCGTAAGCTGATGAATACTGCCTTCCTGTTTGTGGATTCCTTTTAACATCGTTTCCCCTTGACTGCTGAGGGAAAGAAGCATTTCCCGGCGATTGTCTTCCACCTGCTGCCGGTGGAGGAATCCTGCATGAACCAGCCCTTCGACGGCTTGACTCAACGTGCTTTTGGGCAGGAATGTTTTCTCTCCGACTGTCTTTTGGGTCATCTCTTTCTCAGTGGCAATCGTCACTAAAATCGTATATTGCGGGACCGATAAGCCGTTGTCTGCGGCTGTTTTCTGGACGAACCGCATCATCGTCTTATTCACCCGTGAAAATGAACGCAATAATTGCAGTGCAGGAGTGATCTGCTGATTTTCCATGGATATGCCCTCACTTCTAATGGTTAATATAATGAACTGTTCATAATGGAACTATCTTAGTCTATTCCTTTTGTGGAAGTTAGTCAAAGGGATGGTTTCGAAAAAATGTGAATGAGTGCGGAGGTCCGTCCCTCACCTTTTACCATGGTGGATTCATATACTTTTTCATAAGGAGGAGTGAGGAATGGATCATGAGCTAGGGAGGAAAGGTTTGAATGGAAAAGCCGTGGTGTCTATCTTATTGGGAGTCCTATCCATTGTGATGGTGATCTTTCCTATTATAGGAGCGATTCTCGGTCTGGTTGGCGTCGTACTGGGGATGATCGGACGGCGTGAAGTCAAACAAAATGGCCAGGAGGGGAAGCATCTGGCCATTCTGGGGATTATTTTCAGTTTGGTTGGCATTTTGTTCTCCATCTGCTGGTTGGTTATGTCGTATATGACATTTTCGAGTATGATCTCTTCTTGAAAGTGTAAGGGAACCTCCTTATTGGGACGTTCCCTTTGTTATTTTCCGGATGAACATCATCGGGGTTCTACAACTCAGTTGGAAGCAGAAGAACCGCCCACCTGCTTCACTTTCGCCACACCCATCGCATAGTGGCGGAACAATATATTCTCCACCATTTCCCCTTCATCTTCTTCGCAATCGACGATCATAATGATTTCCGAATGAAAGCCTTTCATTAATCTTCTTTTCTTTTTCAATACGATTTCCGTGAAAAGACGGATGGCAAACCCTACTAGAAACCCGGTAGCAGCACCAATCAATCCCCAATAGATGGGCCCCCACGCCAGTTCAAATCCCACGCTTGCCCCAATCACCGCAAAAGCAGTGGAGAGGGCTGCACCGATATCAATAAGGGATGTGCCATCCGAACGCGCCATCGTGTCAAACACTTTACGTTCTTCCTTCCTGTTATCCAAGGGAACGATAAAGATTTTCTCATTTGGGATTCCTTTTTTCTCCAACGTTGCCACGGCCATCTCGATATGAACGGAATGTTCAAATGTAGAGAAGAGTTGCATTGTCTATTTCACCTTCTGCCCCTTTAATATGTTGAAAGAAGGAGATTGAAATTTCTCCAGAAAAAACTTCCGCTGCACCTTATCGTACAATTTATTGTTTTCAACGGTATTAATATACGAGTCAAACACAGAAAAGCCGTACAACGATGGGAAAAACAGCAGCCATTCAGGATCCAGTCGGGTTGTTGCCTCCTGGATCTCCCCAATAAATAATAGGGAAATCGCTTCAAGAGCGTGAGAATAATAAAAGAAGACAACCGTCCACACAATGACAAAGAATGCCGTCACGATCCTGTGAATATAAAGTTGACCCAATCCAGGAATAAACGTGGACCAAATGACGGCCATAATCGGATTTCGCTTATCCAGGTAATTGATCTCCAGCGCCCCGATACTAAAGGTGTTGAAGCGATGCTCTTCCCGTTCAGCCATAATACACACATTGTTCAAGTCTACCGTCGTCCGGTAACTATCCCAAATACTGAAGATATACACAGGTATATAAATCAATAACCACTGTGTATCCAGAATATCTTTCGCTTTTTCAATTTCTCCCTGAAAAGAGTAAATCATCGCCAGGTTCACATTCGATTGGATATTGACAAGAACCTCCCAAATGACCAGGACAAAGCCCCTAAGGTATTTCGATAAGAGCAGGTGGCCGAAGCCAGGAAAGGCAGCACTCCACCAGGCAATGATATAGGGATTTCTAAGATGGATTTGAGTGGTACCCAGAAGACTTACATGAGCCCGGTACCATCTGGCGGTGTTGTCGTTAGAGTAATTTTGCATGGGTAACCTTTCGAATAAGACATTTTTCTAGTTTTTTCCTTAGAGTCGCGATTTATACTTAGGGTTTCCTTCATCCACGATCTCTATATCAAAAAAACAGCCCTCTTCTACAAGAGAGCCACCAATCTTATTCACCCTGTTCCCTCAAATACGCCCGATTCCTCCATTTAAAAAGAAAATAGGTACTCAAAAATAGGATCAGCCCCATTTTATTAAAAAGGAAAAATACACTCGCTACATCCCTAATAGAATCCACCGGGTACGCACCGCTCAGGAGTAACGTGGGGAAAACCGTCACCAGCATTACCAGATAATGAACCACAATCTGTTGGATGAAACTCCATCGTCCCACTTCATAGATGACGCTTGCCACCCCGAGGAAAAAAGCGATCAGACCGTAAAGGAATAACTGCTTCGAAATGGCTGGCGAGCCTTCGAATTGAGTCCATAGCAGCACAATTATGGAGAAAAAAACAAACGGGATGAGACCTCTAATTAACCCTTTTCTTAATAGATTCATCGGTATCCTCGCTCTTCTTCAAAGTATAGTAATTCCAAGCATAATACGTAATCCAAAACGCAATCACGACCAAAAAAGGATATCCCCATTTATCCTCAGGAAGGATGAAGAAGAGTCCCAATGTTGTTAGAAGAAATGGTGGCATGAGGATCCAGTAACGCTTATTTTTGTAATGGTTCATAAAGGGATGCCTCCTATCAGCTTTACTATAGATACGAAACCGAACTGTGAAAAGTTTCATATTTGGGAAGGTCCGTCCCTCTCTAGAGAGTAGACAGGATTTATTTATCAAATAAAAAAATAGGCCCTCTTCAATAAGAAAGCCTACCTTACAAACCTCAACTCAGTTTCACCGGGGAATGTAAATCATCAGCATCCCGGTAGGACCGATAGGAAACAAATCTCTTTCCATCCTTAGATCCATCAAGCTGCAAAATACGACCTGCCCTGGTTTCCAAGTAGAAATCATATCTGTTCAGATTCAGTCTAAAAAAAGAGAATGCGTTCCCAAGCAGATTCTTCTTCGTTACGTGGGACTCAGGATTCAGCTGAATAAATGCCGCAAGCTCCTGTACGGACGATGACGGGATATCTGCCATCGAGTAGTACGACCCTTTCACATTATCCTTCAACTTATGTATGGCTGCACGTGCCTTATCCTTTAACCTCTTACCGTCTAATTCCATATGTCCACTCCTCATTCCGTTCCTATTAAGAAGAATCCCCCATCTGAATGAGAATCATCCGTTATCAAGATCAATTCATAAGAACCTTACTGATGAGGTCCGTCCCTCAGAAGCTAAATGATCACTTGCATTCCCTGCCAAAGCAGGACACTCAAGCCAGCAATGACAAAACAATATTAGCAATCATCGACTTCTTATTCCCTTTTCTTCTATCTTCAACCGCATCAAACAAACCTTTAAAGGTCCAAAAAAGAATCAGCACTGACCAACCGATGCGGTCATTAGACGGATCCTCATCAAATAAATACCTTATAAAAATGAAGAGGATGATTACCTGAGTTGTGTTCCGAAGCGTATTCCACATTTTTGATGAAGCTTCTTTCTTCAATTTCATCCTCCTATCCACTAATCTTCCCAATCAACCCAACAACCTCTTCCTCGTCCCCCGCATCAACCGACACCTTCTCCGTATCATCAACAATCCCTTGCGTATACTCTTCCATCGACTCCTCCATCTGTTCATTGCTCGGCCAGTGCGATGGCACATCGTATACATTGATCGTGCCGTCTCCGTTTCCGCTATACGTGACGGTTCCGTCTGCCATCGCTTTACCGGTTAACACGATGACGTCTTCCGGATACGCGACGCTCTTGTCATCATAAGGATTCAGCTGCTCTCCGGCTGAAATGTGTCGGACGTTCAGTTCCTCTACATCTCCATTCCCAATCACCTGAAGCCAGACGCGGGCGTATTCAATTTTTTCTGAAGGGTATGTAGAAAGAGGATCTTCCTTAGTATCCGATTGCTCTTGGGACGTTGCTTCTTCTAAATCTATTGTATCCACTTCTTCATTCGTTTCTTCTGATGCCCCCTCCCCACTTTCGCTTTCCTGGTCAGGCTGCGCCTGCTCCACCACCTGTTGCTTTCCACCACTGCAAGCCATCAAAAGGAATCCCATGGCGAGTATCATGATCATCAGTATCCGTTTCTTCATTTTTCTTCCCCCAATACTCTTTCTATAAATGCTGCTTTCCCGTCCGAATACGCTTCCCGGTCGTCAGGAAATTGGCTTGCCAGACTTTTTTTCAGTTCTGCGTATTCTTCCCTTAAAGAAGGATTTCCGTTCAACCGGTCCCTGAATATCCGCTGCTGTTCCCATCTCGGTTCCCCTTCCAGCATGAGATGTAAATGGGCGACACGCCTATCATTTTCTACCTTGATAAAAAACCTTCTCCACGGACGGTCATCAAGCTCCACCGGCACATAATGCCAACCATCCGCCGCAAGTTTTCCCGCGATCTCTTCCACTTCATCAAAGGATGGAATCCTCGCCATCACATCGATGATCGGTTTTGCCGGAAGGTCCCGGTTCGCCGTGCTCCCTACATGCTCGACTTCCTTGACACCAAAGGGACTCAAACGCTGCATGAGTTCCTTCACCTCAGCTCTTCCCGCCTCGATCCACTCCGGATTCGGAGGTACGACCTCGATTGATTCCACAGCCCATTTTGGCCAATGACTATTTTCCATAACCTGTCACTCCTTTCTCCAGTTCAATCTCATCTCGAATCGGAATCCCGTCATTCCCGAACATCGGAATCTCAGGCTTGATCCGTCTCGCTTTCTCCACGGCATCCCGGTGGATAGTCGATATCCTGAAGCCTCTCTTTTGGTAAAACTTCAATGCCAACAGATTGTCATTCGTCGTGATCAGTGTGATGCGTCTACACCCGTTTTGGGCAGCCACCTTTTCTACTGCTTCAAAAAGCAAGGTGCCGATCCCCTTTTTTTCTCCTAAACTATCAAGGGAAATAATCTCGCATTCGGCGTCTTTAAACACATATGTAATTAAACCCGTGATTCCGTTATCTTTATTCAAAACGGCAAAGCCGTCTAAAGAAGCACAATCATAAACTCCGCTTGAAATCACCATCTCTACACTTCCCCAATGCTGGTTAAAAAAATGGGTGATCTTCTTTCTCGATAATCTTTCCAGTGAAACGATGTTCATGAGTTCTCTCCCCTTTTTCAGGCGCTCTACTGGAAGATACCATAAATCCATTTGTAAAAAAAGGAAAAATAATGAACTTATATGATAAAATAAAATACAATTGGTGCCGCTTCATCTAATTTAAATTATGTAAGGAGCCAGGAGGATTTTGACAAAAATACGATTCGTTATTTTAATGATGACCGCCGTTTTACTGGCAGGCTGCAACGACAAAGACGTGAACCTGACCGATGGAGATAAACAGGTGACCCAGCAGATCGATGAGGCGATTTCTCACTATATTATCCAAAAGTACGCCACCTCCTACTACGGCACAGAAAAGCAGTTTGAAGTCCATAAAGTCTATGGGACGAGCGAAAAGAATGGGGTCCTGAGTGTCTACATGTGGTCGTATTACGGAGGATTCGACCAAGCCACCGGATCAGATGCCCAGTCCGGGCATTCACTTCCTGCCGTGATCCGCTTAAAACAAGATGGCGACACCTATTCGGTCATCAAATACACAGAATCACAAGACGGCAGTATGTACCAGTCTTCCCTGGAAAAAATGTTCCCGGCGAAATACGTCAAATCCGCTCAGCGGGACAGTGGGAATATCGGGGGACTAGAAAAAGAGATGGATAAAAAAGTGAAAGCATGGCTTGAGAATCCGGAATCCTAAGGGGGAAATGAGCATGGAACTGACCATAAGAAGAAGGACACAGGCAGATATCAACGAATTCATCACGTGGACGTATGACGGGGTCTATTCGTTTTATGATAACAATCTTCAAAAAGAAAAAATTGAAGGATTGAAAGAGAGCGTACATTTAGAAAGAGCCTTTTCAGTCGTTGACGAGAACGAGAATCTGATCGGAAACTGTGAGTTTTATGATGTGGAAGAAGACGGGGAAAACATCCTGGTCCTCGGCGTTCAGATGAATCCTTCCATGACAGGAAAGGGACACGGACAGACCTTTGTACAAGCAATCATCGATCAGGGACGTGAACGCTTGAAGTTCACCCATTTGGAATTGGCCGTTGCCGATTTTAATGAACGGGCGATCCGAACCTATGAGAAAGAGGGATTCAGGAAACGGGGTTCATTCGAAAATGAAATAAGGGGTGAAAACTATCAATTTAGTATTATGGCGAAGGATTTTTGAAGAAATAAGGGTCAGGCTTTAAGGCCCGACCCCATCTCCTCACGTAACAGTAGAATCGATAAAATCCTGATCGATCCTATAAAAATGTTCCTTCAGATTCTCTCTTCCACCCCATTTTCCGTACCAGTCCTGCACCCGTTTCACATGTGCCACATCCCCCCTAACATTCGCTTCGATCCTCTCATACTCTTCATAACTGTCATATTCCCATATCGCAAACACTTCCACTTCCCCATCGGCATGCTTCGTCATCCATCTTCCCACCAACCTGGATCCGTACTTCAGCTGCGTCGGTAACAACGTTTGATTAAAATGAACATTGAAATCGTCGATAATCCGTGGAGACACACGGTACATCTTTCTTCGGTAGATCATCATGATTCCTCTCCTTTATTGAGGGACGGACCTTCCAAACGTCCATTTGTGTGAAACGATTTTACGATTTAGAGGTCCGTCCCTCTTACTTCCCTCCACTTACACCCAGTACTTTTGCTTTGACCCAGCTCCCGCCGAATAGTCCCGTGTAAACGAGAACGGTTCCGAGCATGACGATGAAGCCGATATAGACGCTCATCATTGTCGGCATCAGGAAGGCACCGATGATGATGGTGGATCGTGCAACAAGGTCCGCTCCGCTGAAAGACAGGTTGGAGAAAGCAGAGTACGATCCCCGCTTGTCGCTCGGGATCATATTCGCCTGCTCTGCGTTACGGATCGGCGAGTAGATCAGTTCTCCCATTGTCGCGATCAGATTGAAGGCAATCAGGACGTACCACGTGTTGGCGGATGTGACCGTCACATAGCCGATGCCATACAGGAGCAGCCCGATCAAGAGGGCATTTTTCTTATTCAGTCGGTCCGTATAGCGGTTAATGATGAACGTCAGGCAGACGACGAGCAGCATGTTCTCGATGTTCAGGATACTGAGCATCCTCACCCCAACGATTTCGAAACTCCCGATGTTCACCGCCTTGAATGTTTCAGCAAGGCGGATCCCGATATAACTGTTCAGGGAAAATTCCGCTGCGAAGATGAAGGTGGACCCTGCCACCACTTTTACGAAAGCGGAATCCCTGAAGGCAATCCGGTAATTGTTGACGAGATCGACAAACACATTTTCATGTTTTTTCTGAAGCTGGTCCTTGAAATTGTCCTGAAGCCATATTCCATACGCGATGGGGATCGTCGTCGACGTAAAGGTCAGCATCATGAATAATTCTGTTTGATGGTTCAAATACAGCAGTCCCCCGAGGGCGGCCCCGATCGCCATGGACAGGTTGACGAGCCAGTAGTCGAGTGCATAGACGGCTTTCCGGTTCTCCGGTGTCGTCGAGTCGATGATGATTGCATGCATCGCCGGGCGTCCCAGGCTGCTTGTGATGATGAATCCGATATACGCACCTGCGAACATCAGGATCAGGTTATCTTCCGGAAAAAGACTCGCCGTCATGATGAAAAAGAACAGTGCGTTCAGCCAGGACGTCGTCAGCAAAACCTTTTTCCGGGGAAAGCGGTCCGAAATATATCCCCCGACGAGATTGACACAGAATCCGATCACAACGGTCCCGATCAGGAAGATTCCTGCCCAGATTTTATTCAGTTCCTGTGCAAAGAACAGCGCCATGAACGGCATGACGGCGGATGAGACGGCACGATTGAAGAATGACGTGATCATTCGTACTTTAATGTTTTGAGGTAATTCCTTCCAGTTCATGTTGTTCCCCCTCCTCTATTTACTGTATATTAAACTAGACGGAACTTTTTAAAAATAGACACTTTTCGAATTGATGTCCCCTTTTAGGAGGAAAAGCATATGGAGAACAAATTACTCACCCTTTGGAGGTATTATCCCTCCGGCAGCATCCGTGTGGAAGAAATCTCTGAAACCCTGCAATTGAGCCATAAACAGACCTCCCGCTATTTAAAAAAATGGGATGAAGAAGGCTGGATCGCGTTCACCCCGGGACGCGGACGGGGGAATGTCTCGACTTTGAAGTGGAAAAAACATGTCGAGGAAGAATTCGAAGAAGAAGTCGTGAAGCTCATGGAAGAGGAACCGATCGAACAGAGCAGCAAGTATCTTATGTACAACTGGTCCACCGACAGCAAGATGAGGCTGATGAATACCTTTCACAGCAAGCTCGGATTCGTGAAGGAGTCCAAGGACAAGCTGATCGTGCCGAAGCGATATCCCTTTTTCTCGATCCATCCACTGGAAGCAGCCGACGTCCTGAGCGCCCACCTCGTGGCGAACGTCTTCAACCGCCTTGTTTCCATCACAGAAAAAGGGGACATCCTGCCGGAACTCGCGCACAGCTGGGACGTGTCCTCTCATAAACTTCGACTCTATCTAAAAAAAGATGTCCGTTTTCACGACGGATCCATCCTGACGGCAAAAGATGTCGCCCATTGTCTCGAACAGCTCAGGACCTGCCCCCATTACCGGGAACTATGGGCACCTGTTGACATGATCGAGGCAAAAGCCCCCCTCATCATCGATATCCACCACCCGGGAGGCTGCACGTACATCCTCCCCATGCTCAGCATGATGTGCGCGAGCATCTATAAAGAATCCAAGGGACGGACCTTCGGGACAGGGTGCTTTTCCCTTGAGGAAAACACCGATTCCAAGACAACACTCGCTGCTTTTAAAGAGCACTTCCAGGAAAGGCCCCTCCTGGATGCCGTCGAATTTGTCCAGGTGCCGAAAGACTTCAAGGAAATCTATCACTCTCATCTAGAAGAAAGTCAGTCCTCTTCTGTCGAAGTCGAGAGCGACTCAGGATTCGGGATTGTCGTCATGAATGCAGTTCCCGGGCGAGATTCCCAGATTCAGAGAAAAGAAGTGCGGGATTATCTGCACTGGGTGATCGCAAATAACCGACACACCCTTCGTGACCTTGATCCCCGCATGACACCGAACGGGAAGAGCATTCTCGTCGGCCAGGATCAAGGCATGACGATCCCGGAAGCTGACCGTCCCCTGTTCACCGAACCCCTCGTGATCCGCTGTGCCAATCATACAGCGAAAACAACCGAGTGGCTTGTGGAGATCTTTGAAAAAGAAGGGATTCCCGTTGACGTGCAGTGGTTTTCCTTTGCAGACACGCTGACGAGGCATCCCGCGACCCTGCATGTGGATCTTTTCATACACGGGGAAATCTTTGAATCGAACCAGGATTTTTCGTTTTATCATTTTCTGAAAAACGGCTACTCTCCTCTCCATGGACTTTTTGAAAAGAAAAGCAAGTGGAAGCAGCTTCTGGACGAATACCGGCATACGCCATTTGAGGACTGGACATCGTTGAATATGAACTTGGAGAGCTTGCTGATAAAAGAGTCCATCATGATCCCGCTTTACTATGAAAAACGCTACATCCCTTTTTCCACCGACATCATGAATATCGAAATCAAGCATTTTGGATATGTGGACTTTGCAAAATTGTGGGTGCGGCCGGAGGTTTAAGAGGAAGCGGGGGGACGGTTCTTGTGCTTCCTTTTCATGATAATTGCACGAAATTTGTAAGGAATTCCCCGAATATGATACTGACTTAGGAGAGGTTGACCATGAATACCTTAACGAAACTAAAGAGTTTTGCAAAGAAATTGAAGCAGGATTTAATAGTTCTTTACCTATCTTATAAAGATCCAAGAACTCCTATGTACGCTAAAGTTCTAGCCATGTGCGTCGTAGCCTATGCTTTCAGTCCAATCGATTTAATCCCGGATTTCATTCCAATTATCGGGTACCTCGATGATTTGATTCTTGTCCCTTTCGGCATCTTCCTGGCTTTAAGAGTTATTCCGTCCGATGTACTGGAGGAGAAACGGGAAATGGCAATAAACATGAAGAAGAAAGATCATCCAAAGAACTGGTTTGTGGGAGTCATCTTCATCCTGATTTGGATCCTTCTTGCTGTATGGGCGGGCAAGCTGCTAGTGGGTCTCTTTTCTTGAGAGGGAAGCACGGGAGCCGCCCCCCGCTTCCCTCACTCAAACTCCAACGTCACGCCGTCCCCATTCTTTTCATCGGCCTTCATAATGTTGACGGTTTGGATGTATCCCATTACCGGATCATCCCCATGTACCATGGAGGCATCAGGATCGGCTTCCTTTATCACCTGGAGTCCGGCAAGTTCATCCAGACTGCCCGCTTGTTCGATCAATTGCTGCTTGATCTTTTCCTCTTGTCCTTCGGGCTCAAAGGTTAATTCAAATCGGTAGCGGGTCGATAAATCAGGTCTGTAGTATGTCTTCTCCCTGATCGATCCGTCTTCTTCAACCGAAGTCCCGATCCCCACCGTGTTCGCAGGCACTTCATTCAGAGTCCCAGCGGTTTTTTCCTTAATTTCTTCCGCCGTTGCATTTCCCTTATATGGAATTAAATTAATCTTTAAATATGTATCAGGCGGAAGATCCGTTTCCCCTGATAACACCATATTCTCCCCATTCAATGTAAGAGTCGCATCTATTTTGAACGCTGGTTCCTCAGGCTCCTCCTCCGCGACTTCCTCCTGCTCCTGCACGTCCGCCTTTTGCCGGTACTCTTTTTGGACTTCCTTTTGTTCTACATCCTGGGAGAATGGATTAAATACCACCCGGCAGGCTGTGAGAAACAAACAAGAGGCAGTGAGTAAAACAAATACAATTATTTTTCGACACATTTACATATCACCTTCGACATTATTTTCTGAATTGTGTTTACTAATGCATGTTGTTATTGTAGCATGTATATTGTAAAAATTGTAATTTTTCCTAAAGTTAGGCAGGGGATTTTTGATGAATAAAGCATTGCGTACACCCTTTCATTTTGTCATTGTATTCATTGGTTTGTTTCTACTGAGCGGCATCAGCGCTCTACTGGATTATGATACAGAGCTTGTCATCAATGTGGGGGCATTTGGCCTCAGATTATGGCAGACGATACTGGAACTCGCCTCACCTTCTTCCATCATGGTTCTGTGGGGAGCAGAGAATAAACAATACGGAATGTTCGACATTTTTCTCACTACCTATCCGTATTCGTTCACCATTTTGTTCATTTCATTTATCGTTGCCATCCTGATTTCGGTTATCGTCAGTTACTCTATGATGCTTATGCCGAGAAAGCTTTTCCGGGCTTCAGAAAAAGTGGTCAACATCCTCGACGGAATTCCCGATGTCTTCCTTGTCGTGTTGTTCCAGCTGTTCATCATCTGGCTCTTCAAAAAAACGGACGTCCTCTTATTCGACATCTATACCACCGGGGGAGAAAAGATCTATACGCTGCCCGTCATTTGCCTTTCGTTCCTTCCCGTGGTGTTTTTAGTAAAACAATTCTTATTCCAGCTGAAGGAAGAAGAAAATAAACCTTATGTAGAATTTTCCTATTCCAAAGGGTTCAAAAAGAGCTATACGATCTGGTTTCATGTATTCCGGAATGTGTGGATTCACTTCTTCCTGCATTTGAAGCCGATCTTTCTGCTCATGCTTTCGAATCTTCTTGTCATTGAGATTTTATTTAATATCAAAGGCTTCATGACGGTCCTGCTCGAAACGGCCACCTCGTCATCGCCTGCCTTTTTCATTGGAATGCTTCTCATCTTCGTCCCATTCTATATCGTGTTTACGATCGGTTCCTTCCTGTTGAAAAAATGGCTGAAAGGGGGAGAATATCATGTCTAGATCGCTCATCAAACGACTGGCTTTCCCCGTGTTGATCATTGTGGGTCTGCTTGTGGCAAGCTTCCTGATTCCCGTCCTCTATCCTGATTATGAGGAAATCACCCAATATTTATCGGATGAAAATAATAAGGTAATAGCCGCACCGCCTTTCACGCCTGAAGAAATGCCGCTCCTCGGCAGTGATCGATTGGGCAGGAACTTCCTGTTGCTCCTGATAGCCGGTGCGAAATTCACGATTTTCGCAGCTCTTGTCATTGCTACCCTAAGAATGATCTTTGGATTTGGATTCGCCCTGCTTTATACCTTTCTGCCGGGTTCATTCACACGTCCATTGAAAGGGCTGGGAGAAGCGTTTCAGTACCTTCCCCTTGCGATTGTCGTGTTCGGACTATTGGCACCAATAGAGGGGGCTTTCCAGGGAGGGGCACTTCCCTCAGGACGCTACTTCTTCATCCAGCTTGCGGGGATTGCGGCCATCACGATCCCGTCTCTCGGAATCTATCTGGGAGAGGAAATGAAGCTCTTTATGAAGCAGGAATTCGTCGATGTTTCGAAGACTATGGGAGCGAGCCGGTTTCATCTCATACGAAAACATCTCCTGCCCCAATTTCTGCGTCATTCAATCGTGTTATTTTCCGAGCAGGTATCCCAAGCCCTATCCCTGCTCATTCAGCTCGGCATCATCTTAATGGCCCTTGGCGGAATGAAGGTGGCGGAGTTCGCCATCGGTCCCTTTGAACCAAGCAACCCGGTCTACTTTTCGGAGACAAACGAATGGGCTGCCACCATCAGCATGAACATCCAGCAAGTATTCACGAATCCCTTGCTGGTTGTCGTACCATTAATCCTATTCTCCATCCTGATCCTGAGCATCAATTCCATCAGCTCCACGTTAAAGAAGGCGTTGATTGATAGTGATTTGCCAGTAAAACAAATGGGGAAAGAAGAGAAGAAATCAACCGAACGAACAGTTCGTTCTGAGGAATTGTTTACGTTTAAGGGGTGAAGCATGGGGACGGTTCCCGTGCTTCTTTCTTTAGTGAAGAGGCTGTAGGACTCCATTCTGTGTGCTTTACGGTGGAGTGCCTAAATATCTATTCTATTTTTAATAAAGGGGGACATGAAAATGGAGTACCCAATCGAGCATTTGGATTTTGAAATGCGATTGGCAGGGAAAGGAAAGCCCGTCAACACCAACAGAGCCTTTAAGATCATACCAACCCTTTGGAGCAAAGCGAAGAAAGAAGGCTTCATGCAGGAATTAATCGATATGTCGTGGGAAAATCCGAAGTGCTCATTGGAAGGCATATTAGGGGTATGTGGAAAAGAAGCGGATCATGGATGAAGAATTTACGTATTTCATGGGGGTACGATATGACGGAGAGCCTCGTGAAGGAATGGAAACCCTCATCATTCCGCCTAGTACTTGGGCTGTTTTCCCCAATGTTGGTCAGGCATGGAAACGGTTATATTCTGAATGGATTCCCACATCAGGGTATGAACTGGCAAATTTACCTTGTATTGAATGTTATTATGGACCGGGGCATAAACCTCGGCATGAATTGTGGGTTCCAATTATTACTCCAAAACTTAATGAAAAATGGGCTTGCCCATTGAAAAGCAATGGCCAAAAATCCAGCCATTGCCTTTTCATGTTCAGATAATCTTCCCGCTAACCGATGAAGAAAGATTCATCATCGTATACGGTTCTCCATACTCCATGGATGCATCAATAAATGCTTCCAACAATGAATTATCTTCGGTGACCACCTTCACCAGATAACTGTATTCCCCAGTAAGCCTGTGACATTCCACAACGTGTGGATGTTCTTGGCAAAAGGCCCTGAAGGCTTTACACCGATGGGTTTTCATCAATACAAATGCTTTAACCGGTTTGTTCACCTTTTCCGGATTAATGATGGCTTTGTACCCCTCTATGACCCCCTGCTCCTCAAGCTTCCTTACCCTCTCTGTGACGGCTGGTACTGAAAGAGAGATTTCCTTTCCCAATTCAGTCATCGAGATCCTGCCGTTCACTTGCAATACGTCCAATAAATGCCGGTTTATGTTATCCACAATTCTCCACCTTCAAATTTAATGTAAACACCAATCATTTCCTTAATGTTTTAAGAATAACAGTAAAAACACCTAAGAAATAGCCTGTAATCAGGTTCTTTTTTTCAATAAAATAATAGTAATTCAATGAGAAAAGGGGTTTGGTTATGGGATTAGAAATGAAGTTAATATGCGAAAAATGTGGAGAAGTTGGGCTTGAGGAGGCGTATATTTGTGTTCATGAATGTACGTTTTGTTCCTCATGTACAGACGAAATGGCCAACATTTGCCCAAATTGTCATGGAGAACTGGTCAGACGGCCAAAACAGGCTGCTTCCTGTCCAGTAGGAGGGCAGTTATGAAACGTGCACTGCTCATCATAGATGTACAAAAGACGTTTACTCATCCTCAATGGGGGAAGAGAAATAACCCGAATGCAGAGGAAAACATCAAACAATTATTAGATGAATGTCGAAAAAAAGGGGAAGAAATCATCTTTATTAAATATGTTTCAAAGAATCCTCTCTCCGGGTTTCACCCAAACCATGAAGGATCAGCGATCAAAGGCATCGTAAAACCTCTCGAAACAGAAATGATTATCACAAAAGAGGTGAACAGCGCTTTTATCGGCACCTCACTTGAGAACCATTTACATGAAAGAGGCATCAAAGAAGTGGTGATTACAGGCTTAACGACTCCCCACTGTGTCTCCACTACCACCAGGATGAGCGGGAATCTAGGATTCACGACGTATCTTATAGAGGATGCAACCGCTGCATTCGGTATCCACTATAAAGGGACATTCATAGATGCCGGTACCGTCCATACCGCTTCTCTTGCTACCTTGCATAATGAATTTGCCACTGTGATGACGACTAAGGAATATCTTCGATGATTGTAAATTGGTAGAAGCACGGGGACGGTTCCCGTGCTTCTTTTTTGGGTTGAGGAAGCAGCAGAACCGTACCCATGCTTCTCTCAAATGAAACGAAAATACCTTAATGATCGATAGTCCTCGCCGTCCTTATTTCCATAGCCATCTTGCTCACCCTCAAACACAAACCCTCTCGCTTCGTAAAAAGGAATCCCTTTCTGATTTCCTTGTTGCACAGACACCCACTGCTTTTCCGCATGAAATTCTTCCTTCTGCTGCCGGGTAATGGCATCCAGTAATCGGGTGCCGATTCCTTCATTGCGCCTAGAGGGGTCGAGGTATAAGACATACAGTTCTGCCTCAGTCTCATTCATCATCCCTCCTCCACCAGCACCAAGGACCTCATCGTTTTCAATCGCGACAAAATAGCCTCCCCAATTCCGGTCCGATGTGGTCACTTCTTTCAGGATCCGCTCTTCGTTATAAAACTCTTCTATCACTCTTTCAATATATTCTTTCGCATATATATCACGGTATGTTGCCCAATTTCCATCGGAACAGACTTTTCTTATCCCTTTAACATGATCCTCGTTTGCTTTCAGAATATGTATCATGATCCATCCTCCATGTTCTGGTTCACTAATAGCTGAACGATTGTATCCGTTTGTTTCTGATTGATTTTATAATAATGTTCACTACGATCACTCGAAATCAACGTTTCATTTGTATCGAAGCCTTCGTGAAGGTATAAAATTTCATCCGTCTCTTTATATTCCAATTGAAGTTTGTATGTAGGCTCTACGGCCAGTTTATAATGCACATTGGTTATTTTATCCGATCGATTAAGCATTCCCGTGATGGTTGAGATGACTTCTTGGTCGGTAACCTTTTCAGCATCTTCAAATGTACTATCGTATTCTTGTATGGTCATGCTTTTCACGCCGGAAAAACCGTTGTATAACACGGAATAGCTTATCCATCCAAATACAATGACAAAAAGGACAGTTAGGATGATTTTTTTCATTGTTCCCCCTCCCTTTATCCAATTATTTCAAACTCCTTCTGTCATATCCACACATTTCTCCTTGTAGTCATTACGTCACACAAATCGCTCACTCCCGATGACAGTCTGATTCTGAAGGAACAGGCATAAAGTTTCATCTTTCTAAATAGCCCCTGATTTACAAAATATTAACTTGTTAGAAGAGCTTTCCATCCCCTATCATTTTAGGTAGAAGCGAACACAACTGATGCCAAATCCTCAATAAGAATCCTTTCTCACTGCCTGACTACGTTGTTTAACTATTAACATGCTATTCCATTAAGAATGACATGTTGATATAAAAAATACATACAGGAGGCATCCCCATGCTAAAGAAATCATTGATGTTTGTCGTTGCCCTGCTTCTCTCGTTCGCTTTATTCCTGCCGTCTGCACTCGCATTCCCACCCGGCACCCCGTCCAAGTCCACGGCCCAATCACAGTTGAACGCGTTGACAGTAAAGTCGGAAAGCTCCATGACCGGATACTCCCGTGATAAGTTCCCCCACTGGATCGGCCAGGGGAACGGATGTGACACAAGACAGCTCGTCCTGCAGCGTGACGCTGACAGCTACAGTGGCAGCTGCCCGGTGACATCCGGATCATGGTACAGTTATTACGACGGAGTCACATTTACGGATCCATCCGATCTTGACATCGATCACGTCGTCCCCCTTGCAGAGGCATGGCGCTCCGGAGCCAGCAGCTGGACGACAGCTAAGCGCGAAGACTTCGCCAACGACCTGAGCGGTCCACAGCTGATTGCCGTCAGCGCAAGCTCAAACCGCTCCAAAGGAGATCAGGATCCATCCACTTGGCAGCCACCGCGTTCCGGCGCAGCCTGCGGTTACTCCAAATGGTGGATCAGCACGAAATACAAATGGGGCTTAAGCCTGCAATCTTCAGAAAAAACCGCCCTTCAAGGTATGCTAAACAGCTGTATTTACTGATGTAGAGGGGAGCACGGGGACGGTTCTCGTGCTCCCTTTTCATTCAACATTGATTATATCTACACATCGAAAGGGAGGAATGCATATGGAAAAGAAATCAACGGTTTTCACGGCAACACACGGGGTCATTACGTCTGAAGTAGGCGTGATCAGTGGAGAACTTGAGCTGGTGACGACATGTGATGAAGATGGTGTGCTAAAACTAGCTATCACCTATGTAGGGGCCGAGGAATGGTATTCGCTGCCCGGTGAGGAGTACCGCTTGCATGACGTCCGGGATCATGAGATTGTGCATAAAATGCTTGCTGCTGTGTTGGAGCGACCTTAAGAATGAAGCACGGGGACGGTTCCCGTGCTTCTTTTTTCGATTAAGAAGAAGCAGTAGAACCGTCCCCCTGCTTCTACTTCCTCTCCATCACCGCAAAATAATTTTCTTCATGATCGGCAAAGTTAAATACTCTGCCCCCAGGCATATCGACGATTTCCCCTACCTTGACCTTTTTATTGGATAGACTGGAATATAGTTCATCAAATCGATCGGTGAAAAACATTAAAGAAGGCGTACCCAGATTTACACCAGGTGACATCTTGGCCACGAATTCTTTGTTGTGAAGGATGATGCTTGTTTCAGCATCCTTCATTGGGGACACTTCAATCCATCTCATTCCCTGACCGTTATCTTCCTCAGCCTTCACTGTAAACCCTACTGTTTCCGTCCAAAAATGGACTGCCTCATCTTGGTTATTGACGTATAACATGATTTGACCGACTTTCGTGATCATGAATTCTCCACTCCTCAACATCATGTATTAATTTAGCTTTTGCAGGGCTTCTTCCAGCCGATCCCACGTTTCCGTGATACCCTGTTCCATTCCCATATCCAGGACGGTCTTGAGGGCTTCTGCCGAAGAGTATACAGAACGATTGACCAGCTTCGTCTTACCGTCCATTTCAATAAACTCCACCGTCACTTCCGTTTCCGGCATGTCTTCGTTTGTCTGACCTTCCGCATCCGAGAACACATCGACATAGACGATTCTCTCCGGTTCGATGATTTCTTTATACATCCCTTTTCCCCAGGACTCCATCCCGTAGAATTGTCCCTGACCACGGTCCGCGCACTTCATGCAGTAATGCCACACTCCGCCCGGCCGGAAATCCATATGGCACACAGGAAGCTCCCAGCCTCTTGGTCCCCACCAATTTTGAAGATGCTCGGGCTCTTTGAACATACTGAATACCAGGTCACGCGGTGCATCGAAGATCCTCTCCAGCACAAGTACCCGGTCATCCTCCACTCTTGAAAGCATTTGATTGCTGTTAGACATGTCGTTTCCTCCCCAGGTTCTAAATGAGATGAAAATACGTATGTAATGACATGATGGCCTTTATGCAAAAAAAGCAGCTCTTTGTACTATTCTTCAGAAAAACCTTAATTCCTTCTGAAGAAGCAAAGGGACGGTTCTCGTGCTTCCTTTTCAGTTAAAAAGAAGCAACAGAACCGTCCCCATACTTTTCCCACATTCATGTCCTCGTGAAAATGAAGCATATTATGCATAGGAGGTGATATGGTGGCCGATAAAAAAAGAACACCCAAAGAAGACAGCCCATCCGAAAAGAAACACGATCGACACAACGAAAACGCCAGAGCGGCAGCCTCTCTACAACCGGAAGCCCCAAGGATCAGTACAGATAATCTTTAAGGAAGCAAAGGGACGGTTCTCGTGCTTCCTTTTCGGTTAGAAAAGAAGCAGCAGAAGAACGAAATCGCTATCGCGATGGCTTAAAAGATTCCTTCCAACTAAAAAAAGGCAAAAAAAATGAAAAAGTATGTTCTTTTGTGGTATTGTTTAATCGCCAAACCAAACAATCCTTAGAAAGAAAATACTTTTTCATATGCCTATTATATCATCGAATTCCTCATATTTGTATACCCTTATTCTTATTACCAGAAATCGCCCACCTCCATAGAGTAGATGAATGTCCATTTATCTATTATTCTAGGAGGCTATTTACGTGGATTATCAGCAGAAAATTGAACTTTACTTCGAACTTAAAGGAACACCGGAATCCTCGAGGGAGTCCTATAGGCGGAGAATGAAGGCGTTTGTTTCGTTTATGGAAAAGCAAAATAAAAAAATCTCTGACACAACAGAAGAGGATATTCAACAATACATCCTTTTTCTGAAACAAGTGAAAGGACTCACCCCGGGGACGATTAACAACTACATTTCTTCGATTAAATTCTTCTACACTTACGTGTTAGAAAAGGAATGGAACCCAAACAAACTTCCCAGGATGAAAAGAATCAAAAAGTTCCCTGTCGTTCCACCTAGGGAAGATGTCCTTAGACTTATCAACTCCTGTCGAAACATTAAGCATAAGGCCATTTTCTATTTAATCTATAGTAGTGGGCTTCGCGTAAGCGAAGTCGCCCAACTGAAGATCAAGGATATATGTAGTAAATCCATGAGTATCCGGGTTGACGATGCCAAGCATAATACGAACCGATATACCATCCTATCAGAATCAGCACTTATCGTGCTTCGAGAGTATTTCAAAGCTTCTTTCAAAGGGAGACCCTTCAAACCGGACGATTGGTTATTCCCTAGTAGTAAAAATTCCTCGGGACACATTCATATTAAAACAATTAAAAACACCATCATTAAACAGCGGGATAAGATAGAGTTGGACACTACTATTTCGTCTCATACGTTAAGACACTGTTTTTCGACTCATTCTTTGGAAGATGGGGTTGACCCTGTATACATTCAACAGATGCTTGGTCATAAAAACCTTAATACGACACTTGCTTATTTACACATGACCTCAAAAAGTTTGATGGGCGTTAAAAGTCCTTTAGATAATCTGGGAAAAGACCAACGATGAGTACGGTTCAAGAACTGTTTCATACCTTCTATCCGACTTACAAAGAAACATATAAACTCTCTATGGAACAAGCAAAGGCAGCCACAAACATGATGAACTGCCGGACCGCCGCCATGGGTGGACATTCTTACGAATGTGAGTCCTGTAGTCATTCCTTAGTACGGTATAATTCCTGCCGAAATCGGCATTGTACCCTATGCCAGGGAGTAAATAAGGATATTTGGGTCGATCAACGAAAAAAAGATATTCTCGATGCCCCTTATTTTCATGTCGTGTTTACGATGCCGGAACAGCTACATATGTTGATCTACCATAATCAGAAACTCCTTTATGATTTAATGTACAAAGCTGTCGCCGAAACGCTAACCGAACTGGCAGGTGATAAAAAGTACTTGGGAGCACAGATTGGGTTTTTCTCTGTTTTACACACCTGGGGGCAAAACCTTCATTATCACCCTCACATCCATACCGTTGTATTGGCCGGTGGACTAAATGATCGAAATCAGTGGCGCCGTTCAAGTGAGAAATTCTTTATTCCAGTGAAGGTACTGTCTAAAAAGTTTCGGGGAAAGTATCTCTATTACCTGAAACAATACTATCAACAGAAACAATTGAGATTCTTTAACGAGTCCAAGAAGTATCAAGATGCGAAGTCTTTTCAAGCATTGATCGATGAGTGTTACCAAAAAGATTGGTATAGCTATATGAAAAGGACCTTCTCAGGACCTATCGCCGTCATGGAGTACCTTGGTCGTTACACTCATCGAATTGCCATTTCTAATAATCGTATTGTCTCAGCCAACGATCAATCGGTCACGATTCAAGTGAAGGATTATAAACGTAACAATCAAAAAAAGACCGTAACCCTGAAGGGTGTAGAATTTCTCCGTCGCTTTCTCATGCATATTCTACCGAAGGGATTTGTGAAGATTAGACACTATGGCCTCTTGGCTAACCGGAATAAAAAGACCAAGCTGAAACTCTGTCGAAAGCTAACGAAGAGCCCTACGTATAAACCATTATTTGAAGGATTAAGCAAGATTGAAATTCTTTCTATTCTTATCAAAAAGGATGTTTCCCTCTGTCCTTCCTGTAAAAAAGCACATTTAACAGAGGCTATACCATGATTGTAAACAACCGAATATCTTCTTTGAAAAGCCTCTTAAGTGGGGAGGGGGAACCTATACTCTTCACAGTCCCGGAAGGGATTTAGTTTACTCTTTCCCCGGAAAAACATCAAAAAACAGGAAGATTTCGTTACCGATCAGCCGATTGAAATTCCATAGCTGGGGACCGCGACTTCCTTCTTCCTGGCAATCAAAAATTTTGCGTGCGTTCTTATTACAAATATAAAGTGAAAAGATCCAACTAGATTATTACCCTAGTTGGATCTTTTTGCGCGCAAAACTTCCGATTGACCCCTTTAAGAACCGTCCCCATGCTTTTGTTTAGAAAACCAATTCAATTCCCACTGTTAATAACAAGAGTAATAGACCATAACCGAAACTCGTTTCCAATACTGTATAGGTACATTCACGTTTATTCTCAACATACTTCCATTCCATGTAGGCTTTCAAGAATGAACCGCTGATGAGAAGGAGCAGCATGTAAGAGTAAGGATTTTGATACCAGTGCTTATAATCAAAAATAACATCTATAATGACACATGAGAACAAGGCGCTCAACATGATTTTCCTGTGTATTGTATCCGCTTTTTCATGGTGTTCATTGATAGTATCATGGGAAAATATTTTCCGTTTGCTCACACCGAGCCAGCTGCTTATCCCTCGGTGGAATGTGTACATCAGTAAAAGGTAGAACATTATGATGAGAATGATTTTTAAGAAAAAGAGTCCCATCCTCCCCCTCCTTTCCGAAGAAAATTTTTAGAAGGAACCCAGCACCCCCATCTGCAACACAACCACTACGGCTGTCATCACCAGGAACCATTCTGTTACCGTTAAGATCGCCTGCTTCGGAACTTCACTATATCTATACTCAAAGAATGCTTTCACACCATAGTCCAGCATGGAGGTAAAAATCAACCCCACTATCAACAAGTAATTAAAGGCCTCATTGTTAATCTGCACCAAAATGAGTATAGCTAAGGTGAGCCCGGTCAAACGCCTCACCCATTTATCCACTTTACGATGCAACTCATTAATATAATTATTAGAAAAGAACTCCTTCTTTACTTTCTCGATCTTCAACGTTTTTCGCAAGATGAATTTAATAAGTGAGATAAGAGCAAACACGATCACCGCAATCAAGACAAATTTCAACCAAAACATTCGGCACCCCCTGTTCATCTATTTGACGATTTTCAAATCATGAAGGTTTCAATGACCTCCTTTTCACTTCAGAATATATATCCATAATAAGTAAATCTTATCATACATAATAAAGGAATCGTCATTTACTTATTAACATGGGAGAGATAGGATGGGATTAAGGTTACGTTCCACTCACATTAGGGGGAGATACTATGATTCTAGGTTTACACCACGTCCAGATTACGATTCCAAAAGGTTCTGAAAAAGAAGGAAAAGACTTCTATTGTAGCCTTCTTGGCTTACCTGAAATTGAAAAACCCGACTCACTTAAAGGTCGGGGAGGGTTTTGGTTAAAAGTCGGTGACAGAGACGTTCACGTCGGCACGGAAGATGGAGTTGACCGTTCCAACACGAAAGCGCACTTAGCTTATCAGGTTGATGATATCCCAACTTGGAGAAAAGTATTAGAGAAAAATAACATTCAAACCCTTGAAGGAATACCGATTCCCGGATTCGACCGTTTCGAGTTCAGGGACCCTTTCGGGAATCGGGTGGAAATGATTCAAGCGGTTTAGAAGCGCGGGGACGGTTCTCGTGCTACTTTTTCAAATCAAATGGAAGCAGCAGAACCGTCCCCATTCTTCCATGCCTTTTTAAACCCATCATAGCTGTTGATTACGGCTGCGATGAGTAACGCAACGAATATGGTCAGGTAGAGCCACTGGAAGTTTAAGGAGCCGTTGAATAGTTCTTGGATTCGATCGATGAATCCGGGATTCAGCAAATCCATGTTTCTGAACATGAACATAAAGGCCAGAACCGGAATGAACTGATAGACTGCATTCACGATCGCAAGCTTCTTGGTCCAGACCCCCGCTTTCCATTTTTTAAGAAGCAGGTGAAGTTCTAAGGCGATCAGGAACACGACCAACGGCCAATATCCTATGAGTACATCCCCGTTGAAAAAAGGAGTGAATATTCTTCCGCTGTCAGTATTTTCATACATACCGACGATACTTGAGGCTTTAAAGTAACAGGTTGCCCAGATTATGGTCCAAACCAAACCTCCGAAAATCTCAAACTTGGAAATTCGCTTTTCTTTCGGGATATACGAAATGTCTTTCAAGTCATGGGGCGTCCACTCTTTCCCTTTCATGGTGATGGGAAGCTGACTCTCCGTTGAAACGGTCCGCTCGATGACGGCAAAGGTAAGGGTCAGCCAAAAGAAGACCTGCATGGCTGTTCCGATGGCCTCGCCCACCCCATTTCCAACAATCGACAAGAAGACTTCGATGGGATTTGATTCCCCTGAATAGCTCAAAACAGATGAAACGGCCAACACAATGAATGTAATCGCTACAGAAATCGGAAGAATGATTTTCAAGAGCGTCATATACAGATCATAATATCTTGGCCCGATCAAATGCATCGGCCGGTCTTGATAATTCGAGGCAAGCACAGCAGGATTCCCGAGTGAATTCAGTACCTCTCTTACATCATCCTCTGTATAATCCTCAGGCAACATATCTTCAATCGTCGATTTCAATTCCAAGGCAATATCATCCCGGTTCTTTTCCGGAAGCCTTCTCATCACTTCTTGAATGTAGAGTTCAACAAGCTTCATCCTTCCTCGTCCCCCTTTAATAAAATGGCCAATTCCCCTGACATCTTTTCCCATTCGGTCTTTAACTGTCCTAAGATCTCAGTGCCGTATTCGCTCAGCACATAATATCTCCTCGGCCTGCTTTCTGTCCGGTCCCAGCTGCTTGTGACCAGTTCCTGTTTCTCCAACCGGCGCAGCAGTGGATAGAGTGTACTCTGCTCCATCGAAATTCCGCTTTTCTCCAATAATTGGACAAGTGAATATCCATACTGTGGTGTCCGCAATTGACTCAATACGGCCAGGGTCAAAGTCCCCCTCCGCAGCTCCGTCGTCAACGATGTAAGCAGTGACTTATCCATAGGTTCACCTCTTTTGAAAATACTGTGTGTCGTACACTATACGCTTTATACTATGTATCATACACTATGGACGTGCAGAAAAGAAAGACATTTTTTTGAAGCACGGGGACGGTTCTCGTGCTTCTTTTTCTGTTAGAAAAGAAGCAGCATACCCCTCCGTCATTCATTCCCACTATTTCCCGTCCCCCTTTTTGTTTTGTTTGTATTCCAATGGGTTATTGAATAATAGGAAATAAAACAATAGAAATGAGGTAGTGAAAATGAGAGAAAATCATGATCAATCTAGTGGAAAGCAAAAGCAGGTAAAAGGAGATTTAAAGAAAGGCTTAGGCAAACTTACAAACGACGATTCTACAATTGCGGAAGGCGAACGTGATAAGGATAAAGGGAAGCTTCAAGAAAAGGTTGGAGATGTGAAGGAATCTTTTAAGAAGAATTGGTAACGGCAGGCAGGAAGCGCGGATCTTTTCTCGCGCTTCCTTTCTTTGTCAAAAGGAAGCAGCAGAACCGTCCCCATGCTTCCTCCTCAACTCTTCCTTCACCTCATCACTCACAAAAGCAGCCCCCACACTATTCATATAAATTTCCCGATAATCCTCTTCACTCATGGCAAATTCACCCCAGACCAGCTCACATTCCTTCGTCATCGTCGTATCCGATACTGTTCGGTTGTCGGTATTGATGGTGATTTTAATTCCGTCTCGGTGAAAATCGTAGAGCGGGTGATCGCTGAACTCTTTAACGGCTTTCGTTTGGACATTACTCGTCGGGCAGATTTCAAGGACAATTCCCTTATCCTTTACAACCTGATAGGCCTCGGGACAGTCTGTTATGTAGACGCCGTGTCCGATTCGTTCTGCCCCAAGCCATTCAACAGCCTCGAGCACATTTTTTCCGATCCCTGTTTCACCTGCGTGAATCGTGACTCTGTAGCCATATTCTCTCGCCAGTGTGATCGGTTCAATGAATTTCCCGCAGAATCCTTCCTCTTCGGACGCACATAAATCAATGGCAACGACTCCTTTCCCAAGGAAATCCTTCCCCTTTTCCACCACCTCAAAGGCACTTTCCGGAGACATCGTTCTCATACAGCACAAGATGATATTCCCTTTGATATCAAACTGTTCTTCTGCCTCTTTCATGCCCTCGATCACACTTCCAATGATTTCTTCTACGGATAGACCCTTTCGTGTGTGGAGCAACGGGGCGAACCGTACCTCCATATATTTCACATTTTCACCCGCTGCATCTTCATAGAGCTCAAAGGTGATTCTCTTTAAGTTTTCTTTCTTCTGCATCACGTCATTGGGGATCGAGAATTTCTCCAAGTATTCATCCAATGATTTGCAGTCCAATGGCGCGATGAGTTCCCCTCTCATCTCATTTCTATCAAATGAAGGAATATCGATGCCGTCCTTCTTTGCTAATTCAATGATCGTCTGGGGTCTAACACTCCCATCCAGATGGCAGTGTAGTTCAATTTTAGGCATTTTTGAATAATTCATGTTGGACCTCCTCAATTTTTCTATAAAAAAATCCTGATTACGAAGAAAATACACCGAACTGTACCTTCTTCGTAATCAGGATTTTCTGGTTCCTGGTAGAGACCTCCAAACCATATTATTGGAGTTATACGAATATGAAAATCGTATGTGGTTTTTTATAACGATAATAAAATTTCGGTGGAAAGTCAAGGGAAGCGGGGGAAGCAGGGGGACGGTTCTTAAAGGGGTCAATCGGAAGTTTTGCGCGCAAAAAGATCCAACTAGGGTAATAATCTAGTTGGATCTTTTCACTTTATATTTGTAATAAGAACGCACGCAAAATTTTTGATTGCCAGGAAGAAGGAAGTCGCGGTCCCCAGCTATGGAATTTCAATCGGCTGATCGGTAACGAAATCTTCCTGTTTTTTGATGTTTTTCCGGGGAAAGAGTAAACTAAATCCCTTCCGGGACTGTGAAGAGTATAGGTTCCCCCTCCCCACTTAAGAGGCTTTTCAAAGAAGATATTCGGTTGTTTACAATCATGGTATAGCCTCTGTTAAATGTGCTTTTTTACAGGAAGGACAGAGGGAAACATCCTTTTTGATAAGAATAGAAAGAATTTCAATCTTGCTTAATCCTTCAAATAATGGTTTATACGTAGGGCTCTTCGTTAGCTTTCGACAGAGTTTCAGCTTGGTCTTTTTATTCCGGTTAGCCAAGAGGCCATAGTGTCTAATCTTCACAAATCCCTTCGGTAGAATATGCATGAGAAAGCGACGGAGAAATTCTACACCCTTCAGGGTTACGGTCTTTTTTTGATTGTTACGTTTATAATCCTTCACTTGAATCGTGACCGATTGATCGTTGGCTGAGACAATACGATTATTAGAAATGGCAATTCGATGAGTGTAACGACCAAGGTACTCCATGACGGCGATAGGTCCTGAGAAGGTCCTTTTCATATAGCTATACCAATCTTTTTGGTAACACTCATCGATCAATGCTTGAAAAGACTTCGCATCTTGATACTTCTTGGACTCGTTAAAGAATCTCAATTGTTTCTGTTGATAGTATTGTTTCAGGTAATAGAGATACTTTCCCCGAAACTTTTTAGACAGTACCTTCACTGGAATAAAGAATTTCTCACTTGAACGGCGCCACTGATTTCGATCATTTAGTCCACCGGCCAATACAACGGTATGGATGTGAGGGTGATAATGAAGGTTTTGCCCCCAGGTGTGTAAAACAGAGAAAAACCCAATCTGTGCTCCCAAGTACTTTTTATCACCTGCCAGTTCGGTTAGCGTTTCGGCGACAGCTTTGTACATTAAATCATAAAGGAGTTTCTGATTATGGTAGATCAACATATGTAGCTGTTCCGGCATCGTAAACACGACATGAAAATAAGGGGCATCGAGAATATCTTTTTTTCGTTGATCGACCCAAATATCCTTATTTACTCCCTGGCATAGGGTACAATGCCGATTTCGGCAGGAATTATACCGTACTAAGGAATGACTACAGGACTCACATTCGTAAGAATGTCCACCCATGGCGGCGGTCCGGCAGTTCATCATGTTTGTGGCTGCCTTTGCTTGTTCCATAGAGAGTTTATATGTTTCTTTGTAAGTCGGATAGAAGGTATGAAACAGTTCTTGAACCGTACTCATCGTTGGTCTTTTCCCAGATTATCTAAAGGACTTTTAACGCCCATCAAACTTTTTGAGGTCATGTGTAAATAAGCAAGTGTCGTATTAAGGTTTTTATGACCAAGCATCTGTTGAATGTATACAGGGTCAACCCCATCTTCCAAAGAATGAGTCGAAAAACAGTGTCTTAACGTATGAGACGAAATAGTAGTGTCCAACTCTATCTTATCCCGCTGTTTAATGATGGTGTTTTTAATTGTTTTAATATGAATGTGTCCCGAGGAATTTTTACTACTAGGGAATAACCAATCGTCCGGTTTGAAGGGTCTCCCTTTGAAAGAAGCTTTGAAATACTCTCGAAGCACGATAAGTGCTGATTCTGATAGGATGGTATATCGGTTCGTATTATGCTTGGCATCGTCAACCCGGATACTCATGGATTTACTACATATATCCTTGATCTTCAGTTGGGCGACTTCGCTTACGCGAAGCCCACTACTATAGATTAAATAGAAAATGGCCTTATGCTTAATGTTTCGACAGGAGTTGATAAGTCTAAGGACATCTTCCCTAGGTGGAACGACAGGGAACTTTTTGATTCTTTTCATCCTGGGAAGTTTGTTTGGGTTCCATTCCTTTTCTAACACGTAAGTGTAGAAGAATTTAATCGAAGAAATGTAGTTGTTAATCGTCCCCGGGGTGAGTCCTTTCACTTGTTTCAGAAAAAGGATGTATTGTTGAATATCCTCTTCTGTTGTGTCAGAGATTTTTTTATTTTGCTTTTCCATAAACGAAACAAACGCCTTCATTCTCCGCCTATAGGACTCCCTCGAGGATTCCGGTGTTCCTTTAAGTTCGAAGTAAAGTTCAATTTTCTGCTGATAATCCACGTAAATAGCCTCCTAGAATAATAGATAAATGGACATTCATCTACTCTATGGAGGTGGGCGATTTCTGGTAATAAGAATAAGGGTATACAAATATGAGGAATTCGATGATATAATAGGCATATGAAAAAGTATTTTCTTTCTAAGGATTGTTTGGTTTGGCGATTAAACAATACCACAAAAGAACATACTTTTTCATTTTTTTTGCCTTTTTTTAGTTGGAAGGAATCTTTTAAGCCATCGCGATAGCGATTTCGTTCTTCTCACCCTACTTTTCAGATGAACCGAGGGGAAAAAGTAGAGGCGGATCCGTCCCCACTTAACGGTCAAAAATAAGTGGCAAATCAGCCACATTACTTCACGAATCCCTTTGCAATTCCTACAAACAGCCCTTCTCCCGCGTCTGCCCCTCTCCCCCATCCCATACGTTCCCTTCCTACTTTCACCTTCCACTATGTTAAAATATAGTTGGAAATCATAGTGAAAGGAGAGCTGTTACGCACATGATCGATCAAGGCAGACAAACCTATACGAAAGCAATCTGCGAAAAAGTATTGAGCCAGAAACAAGAGCTCATTGTACAAAAGGATAATTTACGGTCAAGCGAGTACCGAAACATAGAATCCAAGCTTCATAGCTGGCGTGAGGATATTATTGATATGTATGCAAAATCGATTGAGAGTGACCTGGACACGGCCTTCGAACAGTTGAAGGAGTGGGGGTCTGAAGCGGTCGATACACTCGTTAACTTCAATCTTCCTTTGGAAGTGGCCCTCGATGAAGTGAGGGATTATCGGAATTTAATCGGACAAATCATAAAAGAGGAAGCTTCAAAATTCGATATGTCATTTGATCAATTCTATGACCTGATCTCTGACTTTGATGCAGTGGTGGACAGGGCCGTACATTGGCTGACCATGTCGTATACAAGAAGATTTTATACATGGATCAACGCGGCAGAAGCGACAGCGCTCGAGTTATCCATCCCGGTCATCAAAATAACGAAACAAGTGGGAGTTCTCCCTTTAATCGGTGACATTGACACAGAAAGAGCACAGGAACTGATGGATAAAGCCCTTTCAAAAGGGAACGAATTAGCCCTGGAATACATGGTGATTGACCTATCCGGCGTTCCAATCATCGATACGATGGTAGCAGACCGCATCTTCAAGGTAGTGGATGCCCTATCCCTGATTGGAATCGAAACCATCCTATCCGGAATCAGACCCGAAATCGCCCAGACCATGACCAACCTTGGAATCGACTCTTCCAGGATCGCTGTAACCTCCAGCCTTCATATCGCTTTAGAAAATTTTTTAAAAGCATAGGTACGCTTATGGTCAACCTAAACAAGCCACGTGACCTGTTCCGTGGCTTGTTTAGCATGTTTTAACTCGTAGGTTTCTGCAAGATCATATCAATATGAGGAATCCCATCATCCAGATAGGTTTCCGTTATCGCCCTGAATCCAAATGACCCATAGAACTCCCGCAAATATTCCTGAGCCTGGATCTTCACCGGTTGCTCCCCCCACTCACCGTGAATGAAAGCCAATCCTCTTTCCACCAGCTCGCTTGCGAACCCCCTCCGACGATGTTCCTCCTTCACAAGGACTCTCCCGATGGACGGCTCTTTGTATGATACACCTGCCGGCAAAAGTCTGGCATAAGCAACCACCTCACCGTTTTCTTCCTTATATAGATGATGGGCGTGCACATCTTTCCCATCGACTTCCAGGTAGGCGCATTCCTGTTCCACGACAAAAACCTGGGTCCTTACTTGTAAAATTTCGTATAGCTCGTGGGTTGTTAGTTCATTAAAGCTCTTTACCTTCCAGCTCATGATATGGGACACCTCTGTTGTATTGTTTTGATCATTTGAGCGAGCCACCGGGACAGGCAGCTCGGCCCTTTTTTATAATTGTACCATGGAAGCATTGGGACGGATCTAGGATGGGACCTGGTCAGTCTTATAGAGGAGAATATATGGTTTTAGCTAGTTGTGAGAACCGTCTTCATGATTGAATACATTCGCTCCTCAGATTGTAATCATTAAACAAGATCCTTTGGGATAAACTATGCACGACCAATTACTGGAGGTATGTAAATGGAAATCAACAATCACCACACTAAGATCAGTGCATCAGAACTCGCAAATCTTTGGACACAATATGTGAATGATAGCTTAGCACACTGTATGTTTCGTCATTTCCATCATTATGTTCAAGACCCGGATATTACTCAGTTGCTCCAATATGCCTTTGAACTTACAGAAAGACATCTTCAAAAGGCTGGAGACTTCCTAACAACAGAAGGGTATCCCATACCAAAAGGATTTACAGATGAGGATGTTACCGTTGATGCCCCTCCTTTATTTACAGATACCTATGTCATTGTATATTTACATATCATGGCTATTCACGGACTAACTAGATATGCTGGCGCATTAGGAAATGTCATTCGGGAAGATCAGAGGGAATATTTTATCGGGGTTATAAAGGAAACGTTGGAATTGTATGATAGGTCTACTAAAGTTCTTACACATAAAGGGATTATTGGCAAACCACCTACTTTTAACAATCACCAAAAAGTTGAGTTTATAAAGAAACAAAACTTCCTGACTGGTTGGTTAGGAAAACGCAGACCGATAAGTGCAGTAGAAATAAGCGGTACCTATCTGAATTTGCAGAAAACAATGGTGAAGACTGTCCTTGAATTAGGCTTCAGTCAAGTGGCTAAATCGAAAGAAGTCAGGAATTACATGGAACGGTCCAGGCAGCTATGTAATGACCACTACAAAGTATTATCTTCTATGTTAACGGAAGATAATTTACATGTTCCCCAGACATTTGAGACGGAGGTGACTGATTCAACAACTCCTCCTTTTTCTGATAAACTGATGTTGTTTCATGTCACGGCATTACTCTCTTCTGCCATTGGGTATTACGGTGAGGCAATGTCTGTAAGCCAAAGAAGGGACCTGGCGGCGAGTTACGCTAAAATGATTGCAGAAATTGGACTGTTAGCTGAAGACGGCATGAATCTCCTAATAGAAAAAGAGTGGATGGAACAGCCCCCTCTGGCAACAGATCATAGTGACTTGGCGAAAAACAAATGATGGATAGAGATGAAAAAAAAAGATAAAATCATTGAGAGTATATTATGGAGTATAGCCCTGCCTGGATTTTCACAATTATTAAATGGACGGCTTGTCAAAGGAATTCTCTTTATTGGATTGGAATTTGTGATTAACGTAATGGCCAACTTTAATGAAATCATCCGCTTGAGTTTCATTGGAAATATAGAGGATGCAGTATCACATACCAATTATCAGTGGCTTATGTTTTATCCCTGTTTATACTTCTTCGCGATGTGGGATGCCTTTAAAGACGCAGGTGGAGGAGAAAAACCTTACTCTTATCTTCCATTCGTCAGTTCCGCATTACTTGTAACAGTCGGAATAATGTACTCAGCACAAGCGAAAATCTTCGGAATACTATTGGGATCAGTATGGTTTCCCATGTTCTGCGTCATTCCTGGATTAATAATTGGATTTACTTTAAAAATACTATTAAACAAAGCAAAGATAGATTGAGCAGGAAGCATGGGGACGGTTCTCCTGCTTCCTAGTTACCCTTCAATTCCTGAAGCTCATTAACCGTGACAAATGTATATCCTTGTTCTGACAATGACTGAATGATTCCTTCAAGGGCTTTCATTTCCTCACCCGTTTCGTCATACATGGCATGTAGTAAAATAATGGAACCCGGTGCGATATTGTCGTTCACATATTCAATTTTATCATCAGCATCCGCATAAAACGTATCCGGTTCGATATTCCACATAATGGTGTCTCGATTATGCTTGGATAAATAATAAGGCAGGCCTACAATCTTTTTCCCGTTCGGCGGCCGAAAGTCAATTTCTCCTGTATAACCCGCTTCTCGAATGAGATCGTCCGTTTTTTCGATTTCTTCTTTAATGAACGAAGGTGATTTCAAAATCATTCGATGATGAGTATACGTATGATTTCCGATTTGATGCCCTTCTTCTACTAGTTTCTCCGCCTCTTCAGGATTCTCTTCCATTTCATTCCCGATCAGAAAGAAAGTCGCCTTGATATCATACTTCTTTAACAATGCGGTGATGTCATCCACATTCTCAGTTGGGCCGTCATCAAACGTTAAAGCAACCACTTTTTGATCGGTTTCCACTTTTTCTGTCAGCCCTCCGAATAATTGAAACGTTCTTGCATTCATCAATTTAAACGTGCCGAATAATAAGAAGAAAATGATTAAAATGGCCGTGAGAATAAATAGGATTTTCTTTTTCATCCGTTGTCGATTCCCCTTTTTAATTTTGTTACTGCAGTTTCAAACTCGCCTCTTTTAGTGTAAGTGAATTTCTTCGTAATCTCTATATTATATTTTAGGAAAGCATGGGGGCGGTTCTCATGCTTCTTTTTTGAGCAAAGCGAGCAGCAGAACCGTCATAAAAACAAAAAAAGCCTCACTCCCAAACTTGGAGTGAAGCTCAACTACCTTATCCCTACAGCAAGTCCTTCCGAATCGGCGAGAACATATCCAGAATCACACATTCCTCGAGTACCTTCACCCGATGCTGGATGCTCGATGGGATATACTGCGTATCCCCTTGATTCAGGATTCTTTTTTCTCCATCGACCTCGAATTCCACTTGCCCTTTTTCAATGAAACTTAATTGTTCTTCCGGATGCTGGTCGATATCGCCGACGAATCCTTCCGCCAGTTCCACCTTTACGAGCATCATGGAGCCTTCACTGCTTAACACTTCTCTTTTCACCATTGCGATCCACTCTCCTTTTTATATCTAAGCAGCTCATCAGAATAAGCTTGGGTTAATTAATTTCGGAAGATAAAATGCCACTTCCGGTAAAAATGCGACGAACAATAAGACGACGAGGACAATCAATATATATGGCATGACAGCTGAGAAGGATTTCTCGATGCTGAGTTTGCCTATTTTCGCTGCCAGCAACAGACATAACCCGTAAGGAGGGGTGACGAGTCCGATTGCGAGCGTCATGACCACGATCAGTCCTAAATGCACCGGCTCCATTCCGAATAGATTGGCCGTCGGCAGGATGACCGGTACGAATAGGATCATGGCCGGAATCGCGTCCATGAACGTACCGACGAACAGGAAGAATGCAATGATGATCAAGATGAAGACCCATTCTGTCCCAACGTTGTTCACGAAGAATTCCTGTGCTTTTACCGATAATTGATAATAGCTCATCAACTCACCCAGTGCACTTGCAGCCGCAAGGGCAAACAGTGACAGCGAGCTTAGTGCCAGTGTATCTTTGATGATTTTTGGAAGGTCCGATAGTTTCAATGTTTTATAGAAAAACATACAGATTAGTAACGTGTATAAGCACGCAACGGCTGCGGCTTCCGTCGGGGTGAAGAACCCTGAGATGATTCCCCCGATAATGATGATCGGCGTGACCAGAGCAGGCACCGTTTCATACACCAGTTTGAAGAATTCACTGAATGTCGCCCGTTTCGATCTTGGATATCCCTTTTTCAACGCCATGATATAAATGAAGAGCATCATACCAAGCCCGATTAGGACACCGGGAACGATTCCACCAAGGAACAACGCTCCAACAGAAGCATTCGTCAAGCCGGCGAAGATGATCATCGGGATACTCGGCGGGATGATGACGCCGATCGTGGAGGAAGCTGCCGTCACACCGACTGCCGTTTCGGTATCGTATCCCTGCTTTTTCATGTTCGGGATCAGGATTTTCCCGACACCGGCTGTATCAGCCTGTGCTGCTCCCGACACTCCTGCAAAAATCATCGAGACCAGGATGTTCGCATGAGCAAGGCCACCCCTGATATGACCGACCATCGTCAACGACAGATCGATCAGCTTTTGTGAAATCTTTCCGTGGTTCATCAGGTTGGCAGCCAGGATGAATAACGGCACTGCCAGCAGGACGAACGAGTCTATCCCGTTCAGCATCTTCATCGGAACCGTTACTTCCGGAATATAAGGAACCGTGAAAATACCAAGAAGGGCAATGATGCCGATGACAAAGGCAATCGGTACGCCGATCAGCATCAAAATGAGAAATAAACCAACCAATCCTATACCAATCATGCCTGTGCCCCCCTTCCTTTAAGCGCTTTGATATTGGTGACTAAATGACTTCCGGAGTAGATCATCATGGTCGCCCCCATGATGGGGATGGAAATCCATACATATCCCATCTTCAATTCAGGGATCGAGGTCCAATTGTAGTTCCAGAAGTTCTGTACGGTTTCAACCCCATAGTAGAAAAGAGCAAATGAGAACAATAAAATAACCGCATCAATCACAATCAGTAATGACACTTTCGACTTCCCTTGAAGCTTCCCGATAAGGAAGTCAAAGCTGAAATGTTCCCTTTTGCTCACCATGACGGATGCCCCCATAAAGACCGACCAAATGAACGAATAGTTGGCCACCTCTTCTGTCCAAATGACAGATATACCAAGATGTCTGGTGACGATTTGAACCATGATGGCTGCAAAAAAGATAAGTAAGAATATAGCACCGATGGTCATCTGAATTTTTTCAAGAGCCTTAATCATTATGATCGTCTTCCCCCTTTCACAAGTAAAGGGAAGAACAGATCAGCTCTTCCCTTTTAACGAGCGTGTTTACTTAAGCTTTTTAATTTTTTCAAGCAGGTCTTCTGCTCCCATATCTTTAGCTGCTTTCTCTTGAAGAGGCTCTGCCAGTTTGATAAATGGTTCACGGTCGATTTCGTTTACTTTCGCGCCTTCATCGATGGCTTTCTGTTTGTACTCCTCTTCCTGTGCATAAACGGCTTCCCTTTCCGCTTTCACAGATGCCTTTGCTGCTTCAATGATGATATCCTGCTGTTCTTTTGAATAGGAATCAAATTTTTTCCCGTTCACTAATAAGAAACGTGTGGTGTAATCATGTGCTGTCTCTGTGATATATTTCCCGTTATCCGTTTTGTGATGGTTCTGCTGTACAAAGTATGGATACGAGTTTTCAGATGAATCGACGACATTTTGCTGAAGCGCCTGATATAATTCTCCCCACGCGATCGATGTCGGGATGGCACCGACTTTCTTCCAATAGTCCGCCACTACACCTGAAGTCTGTGTTCTGAACGTCATTCCCTTAATGTCTTCCATCTTTTCAAGTGGCTTTTTCCCGTAGTAATGTCTGACACCTGCAGACCAGTACCCGATCAGTTTGAAATCATTGTTTGATTTTTCGTTGATCAGTTTAGCCATTTTTTCCCCGACTTCTCCGTCAACCGTCTTTTCCCAGTGATTGTAGCTGTCGAAAAGGTAAGGCAGTGCCAATAGGTCAATTTCCTTGATTCCTGTCTGCGTCATGAAACCAGGTGATACGAGTACAACATCCGCTCCCCCAAGCTTCAGCTTTTCAACAAGCTCCGATTCTTCCGTTCCAATTGTTCCTGCGTGTACTTCCACTTCGATATCCCCGTCTGATTTGCTTTCAGCGACTTCCTTGAATTTCAAAAGTCCCGTTTGATATGGATTGTCCGGTGATGTCTGGTTATGAGCTGCTACGATCTTGATTTTCTTCCCTGCTTCTCCCCCTGATGCTTCGTCGCTTCCGCATCCAGCTAGAATACCGGAAACAGTCAACAATAATACAAATGAAAGTAAGAAAAATTTCTTCATCCCTAGTTCCCCCTTATTATGATTAAATGGTTTGAACGCCCTTTACCCTCTGAACGATTTGCGAGTATTCACGTGCTTTCTGTGTCAAGCGCTGAAAGTCTTCTTCGCGATGCAATTGCTTTGTATTTACTAAGTTGCCCCCGAGACCGACAGCCAACGCCCCTGCTTCCAAATATTCTTCAAGATTATCCATATTGATCCCCCCGGTCACCATTAGTGGGATCGACGGGAAAGGACCGTGAATGCTCTTCACATAGCCTGATCCGAATGTGTTGGCCGGAAAGACCTTGATCATGTCTGCCCCTAGCTCAAATGCCGTCAGGATTTCCGTCGGTGTCAGGGCTCCCGGTATACTCGGGATCCCGTAGCGCTTTGTCATCTTCACCGTCTCCGCATTGAAGGATGGAGACACGATGAATTCACTCCCTGCCATGATTGCGGCCCGTGCCGTTTCCGGATCAAGGACGGTGCCTGCACCAGTCAGGACTCTGCCGTCCATTTCTTCTCTTACCATTTCAATCAATCTTGTAAATTTCGGTGTTTCTGCTGTAATCTCGAGCACTTTCACTCCGCCCTCATACAGTGCTTCTGCGATCTGCAGAATCGTTTGAGGACTGGCTTCCCGGATGACGGCCACAAGGACTTCTTCTTTGATAAAATCTATTGGGTTCACTTCATCACCGCCTTTACTCAATATTGGCATGCCGTTTGGCCATGGTTTCATTCGTGTCCCCATCATCCAGTGTCCCGATGATGACCGCGTCGAGGACAAGATGGACCGACTGATCGAACTGATTTCCGAGAGGCTGGATCGTTTCCGGTTCATCTTCTCTCCGGAACTTTGTCGCAGCGGGGATGCACAGGATCCCGTCACTGATCCCTGCAAGCTTTGATTCCCGGTTTGTCGTTACGAGGAACACTCTCGCCCCAATATCTTTCGCTTTCGATGCAAATTGAACTATTGCTCCTGTTGAACCCGAACCTGTAATAGCGATGAGCAGGTCCCCTTTGTCCATACTCGGTGTAATGGTTTCACCAATGACGTAGACCGGAAAGCCTCCGTGCATCAAACGCATGGCAAATGCTTTCCCCATCAACCCGGAACGGCCTTCACCATATACGAAGATCCGCTTGGCTTTTTTCAACTGCTCTGAAAGATGGATCGCTTCTTCTTCATTCACCTTTGATAAAACTTCTGAGATTTCACCGGCTACCGTCGTGATGATTGATTTCATTTTTTGATCAGTCCCTTCATCGCCCTAGCAGCCTCTGCCGGATCGGCTGCCTTTGTGATTGCGCTGCCAATTATGACCGTATCAGGGTTATTTTCAACAATGCCTGGCAGCGTCTCTAATGTGATCCCCCCGGCAACGGCCGTCTCGAGTCCGCTGATTCCTTGTATCAAATCAAACAGGCTGCCGGTACTTTCACCCGTTTCCTGCATGTCTTTTCCGATGTGCAGGCTGACAAGGGAAACACCAAGTTCCTGTAATTCCCGGACTCTCTTATTCTCGGTAACTCCCAGAAGGTCGATCATCACTCTTTTTCCTCGTGACTCAGCCACTTCGAGAGTATCGGTGATCGTCTTGTCGGCAGAGAACGCCATGACAGTAGTGATATCCGCCCCTGCCTCAAGAGCCTGAATCGTCTCATGTTTACCAGCGTCGCATGTTTTCATATCTGCGACAATGATTTTATCAGGATACTTCTCGCGGATGTCACGGACAATCGCCATCCCGTACTCCTTAATCACCCCGGTTCCTACCTCGATCCAATCCACGTTAGGACCCGTCTTCTCCAAAATCTGAAAGCATTCTTTCCTGGTCAGGCGGTCAAGCGCCACTTGTATATTCATGTCAGCCCCCTATCTTTCCACTCGTTCTTTTTCACCCAATTGGACAAGGACATCTTCTAAATATGGGAGCCCTTCATTATCACCGGTCACACTGACAACCATTGATCCGATGATATTCGCAAAATGAAGCGCTTTCTTCAAAGGCCAGTTCTGAAGGATCCCATAAATGAATCCTGCATCGAATCCATCACCGGCACCTACCGTATCCACCACTTTTTTTGCCTTTACAGCCGGGGCTTCAACATATTCACCGTCCACATATCCAACCGAACCTTCCTCACCTTTCTTAATGGCCAGATGCGTGATGCCGAATTGCTTACAATGCTCGATGATTTCACTGGTGTCTGATGTTCCGAAAAGCAGCTCCGCTTCCTCGATTCCAGTCAGAAGGATGTCGACATATGGGAGGAAGCTTCTCAGCACGTCCCTCGCTTCATCCTCACTCCACAGTTTCAGTCGGATATTCGGGTCGCAAGAAACCATCACTCCATGCTTCTTAGCCTCGATGATCGCATGGCGGATGAGCTCGATATTCTTCGTCTTATCCACTGCCGGGAATACCCCGGTAATATGGAGGATCTTCGTGTTTTTCAAGAATTCTTCGTTCAGGGTATCCTTTGTCAACACCGTTGTAGGAGAACGGTCTCTATAGTAGAAGGTCCGTGAGCTCCCATCCCCCATGATTTCCTTGAAGTTCAGGGAAGTTGGATATCCATCAGCCAGTTCCACTTCGGAAACATCCACCCCTTCACCGCGGACGGTGTTGAAGATATGCCTTCCGAATTCATCATTCCCAAGGCGGCTGATCCAACCCGTCTTTAATCCAAGCCTTGCACAGCCAATTGCAAAGTTCAGTTCAGCTCCCCCGACTTTCCTTTCAAAAGAAGAAACGAACCGCATCGGACCGGTCGATGACGGATCAAGAGTGATCATCGCATCGCCTATCGTCACTACATCATTCATGGGTAACACCCTTTCTGTCTAACAAGATTCTCGTATGATTAACTTTGGATCAAATCGGAACACCAATCCCTCCTCCTGATCCTCTTTTTTCTGAATTTTATTTAATAAATATTCCGCCGCTTTCTTCCCGATTTCAAAGGTGGGCTGAGACACGATCGTCAATCCCGGCTCATAAAAACCGGCAAACGACACATCGTCGATTCCAATGATCGCCAAGTCTTCAGGAATCTTCACATGATGTTCTTTTACATATTTCAAGATTTCAATGAGAGTTAAATCATTTCCCGCAAGGATTGCTTTCGGGGGATCGTCGAGGGATAGAAGTTCGTGAACCCCTTCTCTGATCCTGCTCACTTCGAGGCTCTTGATGTAGTCATCCCGGATGTCGAGACCATTGGAGTTCATCGTGTTCTTATAGCCGTTGATCCTCTCCATCCTCGGGGTGACATTCCGGATCACATTCGTGATGATGCCAATCTTCGTGTACCCCCTGTCGATGAAATGCTGGATTCCCATCCCTGATGCTTTCTCGTTATCAAGAAGCATCGATGGAATCGGTACATCAGGCACCGTCCGGTCAACAAACACGATTGGATAGCCTTCCTCCAACATCTCATTGTACAAGGCTGCGTTATCCCCCGTCGGCAGCAGGATGATGCCATCCACCTGCTTGGCACGAAGCATTTCAATATATTTCCGCTCCTTGTCAGGATCATCATCTGCATTACAGACAATCGTGTGAAACTCTGCTTCCTGGCAGGTGTCTTCAATCGCTCGGATCACCTGGGTCGAGAACGTATGTAGAATATTCGCCACAATTACTCCGATCGTCGTCGTCGACTTCTGCTTAAGGCTTCTGGCAACTATATTCGGTCGATATCCAAGTTCTTTGATGGATTCTTCTATTCGATTCTTCGTTTCTTCCCTCATATAATCAAAGCGATTATTTAAGTACTGGGAAACGGTACTCTTAGATACATTCGCGTGCTGAGCAACATCAGCAATCGTTACTTTTTTCATTCCATAGTCTCCAACTTTCATTTCCTAAACCGTTTTACTAAACCGGTTTACTAAATCGATTTATTGAAATTATATGATAATTGAAAGCGCTTTACAATACCTTTTTTAAAACTGTTTAGTTTTTTTATTTTGGGAAGCATGGGGACGGTTCTCCTGCTTCCTTTTTAAGCCAAGGGAAAACAGTAGATTCCCGCTATCATACTTCAAAATAACAGCTACAAAAAAAGCCCCACTCCAAAACATGGAGTGAGGCTCTTAGATGGTAAACATGAGTATCTGGAATAATGTACCTATCCCCTACACATCCCCGTTCACACAAAATCAGAGTAGTATCATCCATCCATATCCACTATAATAGTAAAAAGGAGGTGAGAAAAATGGACAAGCAAATCGTGAACATGTTATCCGATATTCAACGGAACATTAAAGAATTAGACAGTAACATGAAGGAGTTCGACGGGAAACTCAAGGAGTTCGGAAATGATTTGAAAGAGGTAAAGGAAACAGTCAATAGAATTGAAATATCACAAACAGAAGATGTCATTGCTTTGTTAAAAGTAGGCAACCAACGTTCTGAAACAGATTTTCATTATCTGAACACCAGAATCACTGATATTGATAAACGGGTATTCACCCTTGAGAATCGGGCTGAAAGGTAATCGTCATTACTCTATACAACGTTATGATGTTATCTTATACCCCCTCTGCGTTCCCTCTCACCATGATCCATACTCCATTTCTTCGATTATTCTTTGGTTAAACCATTCCATCATAAATCCAAAAAGGTGTCTGACCTACTCGGGTCAGACACCTTTTTTTCACCACTCATTCAACCATCTGTTAATCCACTGCTGGAAAGCCATTGGGACAGATATCTCGGCCTACCTTCAAAATCGGACTTCAGCCCCTTCGTCACTCAACACCCCTCCAACAACTCCCGATAACTCACCAGCAAACAGTCCATCCCCTGTTCTTCGAGGGTTTACTGGGGATAGTCCTATCCGACTCAAGGGTAGAACGGGTATCGTCTCCATCTTAGCTTAAAATGGTATCCGAACCGCTTCCCCCTCCACCATATACACTAAAAAATGCTGAATGGTTAAAGTTTCACCTTGGTTCTCAAACTTCATTTCATATTGAGGTGTCAGTTGGTCGATTTGTTGTTTAAAGGCTTTGGCAATTTGGCGTGGGACAGTGATGTTCTTTTCGTTTTCATGAATGATCATATGGAATGAGCTGGTATCTGCGTCGTACATTCCTAACTTGATTCCTTCTGCATAAGGTTGATAATACCTATTCAAGAGGATTTGACGGTCTGCCGGACATTCTAATATAGGCTTAATGTTGTCAATTTTTTTGATAATGGTATCCAGGTCAGATTGTCTGGCGGAGATGGTCCGTTTCATTTCCTTCATCTGATTTGACATCGACATTTTTAATTCTTCTTTTAGTTAGGTAAGTCTGGATTGAATATATGCATTGCCCTCCACGTATGTTTCAAGTTCTATTGCCTTCCGTTTCAAGCGTTGGTTATATTCATCTGTGGTTTCAAATTCATCCTTTTCCCCCATCTCCCTTCTTGCAGCTTCTAGGAGGATGCCAGGGAGGACTGATTGTTTCAGCTTTACATACTCTTCGTCAAATGATTGTTCGAGCTGATGCTGGTCAATTTGAGTTTGTTTTATCTCCTCTTCTGTATTCCCTTTAGATGTTAGCAGTTCTTCATATTCCTTCTGGTAGTCCTTTGGATGAATGAGGTACTCCTCATATTCTCTATGATTGTTTTCAATAAGTTGCAACAAGTAGTCACGAATTTCTTGTCTGTATTCTTCAAGGGAATTACTCATAGAGGCTTCTAAGTTACTGGTGATTTCCATGACTCCAATGCTTCCCACATTTTTATTAATGGAGTCCACCCCTTTAATCAATAGGCCTCCCGCTTTACTCTTCTTTTCCTTACTATTAAACGTTTTCAACATTTTCTTTAATTCAGGATCCAATGCTTTCACTGCTTCTCCGGCGACTGGATGAGATAAATCCATGCACACTAAATTCATTGCCGTATGACCGATGATGTTCCTTTCGTCAGGTTGATAGGTATCTGCCAGGAGCCTGATCCCATCCAAATCTTTGGCGACAATAAAGTACATGAGTGCGTTCATGCCCCATCTATCTTTTACATTCTTTAGCTCGGGATGATCCGTGAAAAAGTTATACTTCTTTTCCTTCACCGCATCAAGAATCGTATCCATAAGCGTTTCCTTTGCTGATTCAAGATACTTGCGGAGAAGATCGGCCAAGTGGTAATCGGTTCGATCAAGAGCAACGATCTTTTCCTCTGCTTCAGTAAATTTGAGTAATCCGATCTGGGCACGGATCTCATGCTCTTTGTACTGTCCATCGGGGTTTATTTCATTTAACTCTCCAATGATGCTCATAGCGGAAGCGAAATCTTGCTGGTTCAGCTTTTCAGTAAGAACGGATTCCAGTGAACGAATGTACTCTTGTTCCAACGCTAGCACCCGACGAATCTCTTCTTCCAAAATCTCATCTTGCAAGACGTCAAGTTCTTTCTGCTGGGTTATCACTTGTAGTGCGTCCTTGAATTGATTTTCAGAAATGAGGCTTTCCTTTCTTTCATCCATGATCTCAAATTCAAAGTGAACTTTCTTCGTATCAATATCCTGTTCCAATTGGATGACATCTTCCTCTTTCCATACCTGCAACTCTTTTAAAAGGGAAAGATAGTGATAGCTTCGTTCAAAATCCTTAAGCTTCATTCCAATCATACATCCATAGTAATAAACCATCGCCGTTTTACCTGTATCATGAGAAGGAATCAATAACCGTTCCACTTCAGTCATAACGGTTTCGCCAAGAGTAATCGCTCCTTCTTCCTCATAAGCCCTCATATCTTCTAAAGCTTGATCCACTCTTGTTTCATATAACATTCTTAAAGTAGCATCCTCAGAAATAAGGTACTCTTTTAGCTTTGTTAAAAACGGAAGATACTCCCTCCTTTTTAAATCCAGGATCTTCCCGTCGTTCAAGTGTAACGCGTTTCGATGAAGATCCATCCCCGATGTCACCAGTTCTTCAAAATCAAAAGTCTGTGCCGAATCAAAACTATGTTTTAGACCAATCATATGTTTACCGACCATCATACCGTCTTTCCCTGACTTTAGTACGGTTGTGTCGTAAACGGCAAGAATTTCTTGTTCTTCTATGTTATATATACGGATGATAGTGGATAGCTTCTTCTCTGGAATGAATCCAATATGTAAGGAGGCTTCATTTAAAGAGTTTTCCGCTAACCCTTTAACAGCCTCTGCCATAACGGCATCCAGCCCCGCGCTGTTGAATGTTCTTGAAGGGGTAGAGAATAGATCAGGAGTGACTGTCTTTGACCGGTTACCAAATAATTTATTTAACAATTACTTCACCTGCTTTCATCATGATGCAATGATTGGACGTTACTCCGGACAATATTGTATTGTCAATTGACCTCTTCAAACTCAATATCAATGATTTCAGGAAACTCTTTTCGCAGTTCATTGAATTCTTCCTTCCCTTCTTCATCAGACATAACCAAGGTCTCTGATAGCGTTTCTGCCAGCCTTTTCCCCATCGGTCTCATGGTAGAATACGTGAGAGATCCGGAGACTACTCCTCCCACAATAGGGATAGCTTTCGACAGTCCCTTGGCAAAAGACTCTTTGGTGATCTTGACACCTATGAAAGCGGCAACTTTCTTTATAATTGGGTAGTACACAGTTTTCGTTAACGCCTTTTGTGGCAATTTCTTCACTAGCTGCTTTGAGAATTCAGAGGACAAGAACTTAATTGCAGAAGCGGATCCTCCAACCCCGAACATGACACCTAAGAATAGGATGAGAGTGTCCCGTGCTTTCTCTGTATCCAAATGTTCTTCCAACCATAAATCATGATGTCCGTACAAATAAGCCAACTCTTGGGAGAGTCTCATCGCAATCCCGTAGAATTGTATGATATCCCCGGGAATGGTCCCTGCCATGGCTATCCCCCCCGGTAACCCGGCTCCGAATGATAAGGACGAGCTGGTCAGCGTTCTTTTTTGAATGATGGATTTGGCCAAATTGTCAATTTCCTTCCTTTGCACCCCTGCACCATATGGCCCTCTCTCCATTATATCCATCAGCTCAGACGCACTTTTTCGTTTAGAAAACAAGTTTGTTAAAAAGTCTTCTCTTGAAACTTTCACCCCTGGCAGGCTTAGAGACTTATCCAATATCCATTCCAGTTTATTATCTACTATCATTTCGCACCCTCCGACATAGTTTATATTCCATTACCTGTGGAAATAGAGTTTCCCTGAACATACCCAACCTCGTTACTAAGACGATTGCTGGTGTTTCTTCAAGTCATGCAGTAATCGATCTACAGCAGCTTGTCCAGGTATGGACGCTTTGGTATTCTCAATAATACGGTCTTTCAACGTAACGTCTGCAGCAAATTCATCACTGATCATCTTCTCCGAAATATGCCCCTTGTAGGATAGATTGTTTGTGGGGTCTCCGTTTGGAGCGGTTCTCACATGCTCGGTTACGTGCACGTACTCACCAGAAGGCATTTTCTTATCAGGACCGTGATAGGAAAGATTATTGGTTGGGTCCCCGTCCGGTGCTGACCTCACATGTTCTTTCACGTGGACGTGGTTCTCACTGTAAACAACACTCGTCTGGGTCCCCGGGGTATCCATCTTGATGTCCGTATAAGCATCTCCGGAGATAGGCTTTGTCTCGACAGCTGTATCACCCATAAACAGATCTCCCCCAATATGCAGCTTAAGGAAAGGTAACACGAAAGCGATGATAATGACCGGAACACTCCCCATAATCCCCAATGCCCCATAACTGGAATAATGATGGTGATAAAGCCATCGCAGCAGCAACCGTAAACCAACAAATGCCATCACACTTACAATCGCTCCTTCCATCACCGTGCCAACTGAAAGGAAGGCATATGTACTTAAGTAGGTCGAACGTGCAATCAACGCTCCGGCGATCCCGTATAATACCATTCCAGAAAGAAAAGGTCTCCAATTCTTTATGACATACCCAATGCGCATCAAAAACAAGATGAGCATAACAATAAATATAACCGGGGCTAAAAACGGTAACACAATGGATATTCCACCTAAGATAAGCATCCAGAGCAACATGGACTTTAATAGTTTAAAAGAAGTAATTAGAAAGAATATCGCCAGTCCTATCCCAAATATGACGGGATGAACATAGCCTAAAAAAATGACCAGTGGAAATAAATAGATGGCTACGATATGATGTGTTGTCCCCATTTGTTCCTTAACCCAATCCTGATTCATGCTCGACCTCCTGAACTCCTAACCAACAAATAAAAAACGTCCTCAAAAAACAGGACGTCGTGCTCATATGCTGTAACTGGCTGGCAATCCTATAAGAATAAGCCCCTTTAGCTTTGCGTCCTACTCTTTCAAGTAGTTTGCCACCTATTAAATTAGTATTTTTTTCCTATACTCAAATATAATTCAATATAACTAAATTGTAAATTATTTCTTTTGTAAACAAGGAAAGCGTACCCCTGATTTCAAAAAAATAACCCCCTCTCACTATCTAAGAAAGGATTACTCATTACTTAAAGCAAAAGCTCTCAACTTAGTCTTATACCCAAGAAATCGCGGTAACAATTCATATGGTCCACCATTTCAGCTAGAACAGAATCCGTCACACCTTGATGTTCCGCCCCTTCCACCTCACAGAATGAAAAACATTCACCCGAACAAACGAATAAAGGAAAATCCCTGCAAAGAACAAAAAAAACAGCGGATAAAAAGGGAAATACCCCCATCTAAAATCCCCGACCCGGCGGGCAAACCATGCTGTTTGAACCGCATAGAGGATATACAATACCCCACTGACGATCATAGCGGCGGTTCTTCCCTCGATAATCGAAGAAATCAATGAAGACGCCGTGGTTAAACTCCCTGTAATCCAGAGGATGACCATCAACATGACGACGGGATGAGTGGACTTGGACCCAACGGCAAAGCTCTTGCACCAGCCTTCGATAAGACTCCCCGAGCCTTCCGGATACATGCGAAACGAAATGATCCCTCTCCCGCCAAGGCAGCGAACGGGAAGATGCTGATCAAGAAATGCCTCTCCCAGTGCCAGATCATCCATGATGGCCCCCTCGATTTTTTCATGCCCTCCGGATAAAAAGTAATCGTCTCGATTACATAGAATACATGGTCCGAACGAGCCGGCTGCCTTGAACCGGGATCCCCAGACGGTAAAGAGATTCATGCCTACTACGACGATGATGTTAAAGACCATCGAGAGGTGCTCATACACACGCTCCACGGTATGATAGGGCTGCAGTGCGAGGATCCCCCTGGCTCCTTTTCCCTGGTAGTAATGTAGAAGATTACGTAATCCATCGACACTCATGAATCGGGTATCGGCATCCAGGAACAGCAGCCAGCTCCCTTTGGCCTCCTTGGCCCCGCGCCAGCAGGCAGATGATTTTCCTGCCCCATTATTATGCAGGACCGTGACACCGTACCTTTCTGCGACAGCCACGGTACCATCCGAGGAATCGTCATCCACTAACAGGATTTCAAATCCCTTGAATCGCTGCTCTTGTAACGACTTCAATAGCGGAGTGATCCTGCCTTCTTCATTCCTGGCAGGGATAATGATGGAAACAAACGGCACCCCCGCTGTATTTTTGGAGGTGAATCTTGGGACCGGCAAGGACCAAAACACAATGATGCCAACGATAACCCCCAAGACTCCCAGGATGAGATTGATCACTTCTGAAGCTGTCATGTAACCTGCCTCCTTCCTCTACGGGTGACGTCCTTAATGTGACACTCCCCGTTCAGCCTGTATGTTAGCTGAATAGTCGTACAGTTGGCCTGTATCATCCTGGATCAGCTCCTGGGCAGTGATCCTCGCTGATAACAACACGATCGGGACACCGGCACCGGGATGTGTACTGCTTCCGGTAAAATACAGATTCTCGCAATGGCTCGCCTTGCTTTGGGGACGTTTGTGATTGCTTTGATCCAGTGTTGGCTGCAAGCCGAATGTGGCCCCGCGATAGGCATTGAATTTCGATTCGAAATCCAGTGGAGTCGTATACGTTTCGGTGACAATCTCATCCTCTATATTCTCGAAGCCTTGGATCTTCTTTAATTCATTTAAAATATAGCTTCGATAATACGAAATGGTTTCCTCGTCCCATGTATAATCGGCTGTCTCTATATTTGAAACAGGCATCAGAATGTACAGACCATCCTTCCCCTCAGGTGCAAGGGATGGATCCTTCTTTGAAGCGATGTACACATAAAAGGAGGCATTCGTTAATTTTTTTCCGTCAAAAATATCCTCCAGGTTCTGATTGAGCTTTTCGTTAAAAATGAACGTATGTACGTGATCGACGTCTTCATATTTCCGGTCCATCCCGAGATACATCAGAAAACAGGAACAGGAATAGTTCATGCTGTCGATCTTCTTATCCGTGAATTTGCCTTTAGAAGCCTTGTCCTTCACCAGGTGTTTCATGGCATAAGGGAAGTCGGCATTACAGACCACGTAGTCAGCAGGGATTTTCTTCCCGTCCACGATAATCCCGTCCGCCTTGCGGTTATGAATAGAGATTTCCTCTACAGCCTTGCCATAGTGAACGGTTCCTCCAAGTTCCTTGAAGAGCCTCTCCATGGCCAAGGCCATCGTATACATACCGCCTTTGATGAACCATACGCCATATAAAAATTGAATCATCGGGATCATCGTATAGAAAGATGGACTTTTAAGAGGGGAAATGCCGATGTACAGTGTTTGAAAGCTGATTAACTGCTTCAGCCGCTCATTCTTGATGAATCTCCCCATAAACGTGTCGGCCGTGTCGTATGGCTTCATTTGCAACACTTTCTTCAAGAGGGGGAAATTATAGAAATCAGATCGTTTGCGGAAAGGTCTTTGAAGAATATGATGCTTCGCAATGACAAACCGTTTGTAAATTTCATGCAGATATTGAAAAAAACCTTCCGTATCCTCTTCGCTGAGAGATTCGATGGTCTTCGTCATTTGGATAAGGTCTGTCGAGATATCAAAAGGCTGGTCGGGAATATCCGTGAAATAGGCACGGTAAATCGGATCCAATTTTTCCATTGGAATATAGTCATCCGGATCACGTCCGCATAATTCGAACAGTTCCCGATACAGTTCCGGCATCATGACGATGCTTGGCCCCAGGTCAAAAGTGTAGCCGTCCATTTTAATTTGATTCATTTTGCCCCCGGGGGTGGGTTCTTTTTCGAACAACTCCACCTCATACCCCGCGTGCTGAAGTCTGATGGCACTGGCAAGTCCCGCAACACCTGCCCCAACGACAATCACCTTCTTACTCATGTACATTCCCTCATTTCCTTACAATAGTCTTTCCTTGCCAAGTCCTGACGTGATGGCCGATATACGCCCCCGATTGTAGCGCTGAACCAGGATAATCGGAAGGTTGAACACCATGGCATACAGGATCATCACCCATCCTGCCCATACTGGATTCCATATGAAGAACAGCGGTGCAGGGAGAATGGAGAGCAAGTGGGTGAGTTCCGCGCGTTTCGTTTCTGCCGCAAAGACGAACAAGTCCTTCGCCTTCGTCCCATGCAACCCTTTTTTGCTGTATCCCTTTTTGAGAAAAATCGTGCCATCGAGAATAAGTCCCTTCCACGCCTTCACCCGGAATAAACGCTGCCACAACATTCCGGACTGTTCAAACGAGAACGTCCGAAACCAGAAATGGTCTTTCATAAACCATGCCAAAGGCAGTTTCAAGCAGACGGCCGAAATGGCGAGATGAAAGAACGTCCAGGCAAGTATATCGGTGATAATGATCCAATGGACAGGCAGTGATACGATCATGACATCACCCCTTGTTTTAAAAGGTACAATAGTGTTGCTACTATAATGGCTGAAATCGAGAAAACCAGCCTTTCCGGTAAAGTCTCCAGGAAGGCTCGATCATCTTCAGGCAAGGGATGAATCCCTCTCCACAATTTGTTCGCCTACAAGCTGGCCGCTTAAGGTAACCATCGGCATTCCACCGCCTGGGTTCACCGTCCCCCCGACAAAATAGAGGTTGTTGTAGCGTTCACTCTGCTTCGGATGCTTGAATCCTTTATTCTTTTTTTTGTCTGACACGGTCCCATAAATCGCCCCGCGGTCGGAGCCATACGTGCGCCTGATATCTTCCGGTGTCCACATATCACGAGTGACAATGTTGTCACGCAAACCATCGAGGCCCATTTTCTCCAATTTAATCAGGACACGCTCAGCGAATTGTTCATAATCCGCTTGAGTATACGGATTTTCATCCCTGATAAAAGGAATATGAGGCAGCACTTTGATATTTTCATGCCCTTCAGGTGCCTGTGTCGGATCGGTTTTATTCACGTTAACGAGATAAATGACGGGATCCTCTGGCAATTCACGGCGATGGAAGATCGATTCCATCTGCGCCTTCATATTTTCGGCGAAAAAGAAATTATGATGACGCAGCTGCGGATAGCTCTTCTTCACGCCGAGATGCATGACGAGACCGGAACTCGCCGGTTCGAATTTCTTTTTTAATTTTTTAATATAATGGCTGTCTTCCTCCAGCAATCGCTCGTAAACCGGTATCACCTCCATATTGGAAACAAAGTAATCTGCTGTGAGGCGTGTTCCGTCTGCCAAAACGGCTCCGGTAATTTCGCCGTCCTTCTTTTCAAGTTTGACGATCGGCTTTCCAAGGTGGAAGGTCACCCCGACTTCTTCCGCCAGCTTCACGAGGCCGTCGGCGAGCTTGTGCAAACCGCCGGGAACATACCATACGCCCTGGTCATGCTGCATATAGATCATCATATTCATCACGGCCGGCGCATCGTAAGGGGATGAACCTACGTATTTAATAAAATAGGAGAGCATATCCCGGAACTGCTCGTTGCTGATCCGCTTATCGAGGGATCTATGTACGGTCGATAACAGGTCAAAGTTCTTCAAGGCCGAGAACAGCCCCGTATGCTTCATCATCCCTCTCGTGGAATCAACACCGTGCTTAAATAACGTTTTATCCGTCATATCATAGAGGGTTTTCGAATAATCCAGCAGCTTCTGATATTCACGAATGTCCTTTTCACTGAGAGAACCGTTCTTCTCTCGCATGTCGTTCACATCTTCATATAAGTCTATGACATTTCCATCGGGAAAAAAGGAACGCCATTGATGATCCAGCTTCTCAATCGGGACATAATCCTTCATGGATTTTCCGCTGGCCGCAAACAATTTCTCGAAAATATGGGGCATCGTCAAAATGGACGGACCAAGATCAAATCCAAAGCCATCCTGATCCAGCCGGTTCAACTTTCCTCCAATGTGATCGTTTTTTTCATATAAGGATACATCGTACCCAGCCTGCGCCAGTGAAATGGCAGCCGACACCCCGCCGAGCCCGCCTCCAATGATAAGTACCGTTTTATTTTTCAATGGTGACCGTTCCTCCTCTTCGGAAATCTTGTTTGGAGCATATATGTTTTGTAAAACACGTTACATCCGCCTGTCCTTCTACAAGTTTCATATCAATCTCCTCCAGATCCATATCTCGATCATTGAACTATATTCTGTTTGTTCAGACTTTTCTCAGCATCAAGTCTGTACATTCCTCACTTATCTTATACCCCATCTCACACTAAAACGAAAACGTTGGATGTGTTTTGTATAAAAATAATTTCAGGAAGAGCTCTGATTTTTACCGGATATCAACTGTCCGGCTTTATGGAAGAGTAGAATAGAGGCGCAGCAGGAACGGTCGGGAAGCATGGGGACGGTTCTCGTGCTTCCATTTGGAGGAAGGAGGGCAAAGAGTGGTCTCCTGGGTTCACTGATACCCAGGGACCTTCTCCTGTGGCAATATCTGGTTCAGACTTCGACTCGCCGGTAAAGTAACAAATAAGAATCCTTTACACATAAATCAGCTTCATAATGACGGCAATTACAGCAAATGGAACCGGAATGAAAGGGACTATACTTAATAAACCCATGAAACTACTTTTCTCTTTTTCTGCTTAAACATATATACATCAAAAAACGGTGCCTGACCCCCAGCACGCTAAAGCTTACCATGCTGGGCATCAGGCACCAATCTAGTGCAGGAATGTATAGCTATCATCAATTAGAGGTCCGTCCCTCTAATTCTCTTATTGCGCTGATCGCTCCTATTTTTGTACATACAGTAGCCCCTACGCGATTGCTGGTTGAAATGACGTTCTTTAATTCTTCGAAATCCTCCAGGAAGGCTTTTGGATCCTGATGGAGATTGAATTGATGCAGTGCCGCCCCAACGAATGCGTCTCCTGCTCCCGTTGAATCAATGGAATGAACGGGGATGCTTGGGACGATACACGATTCTTTTCTATTTGAAACGAGTGTTCCAGCCTTCCCAAGGGTGACGGCTACCGTATTGGCTCCGAGTCTATGAAAACGTTCGACTCCATCTGATAGATGGACGGATCCAGAAATGATCCTACATTCCTCTTCGCTTACTTTGACGAAGTCTGCTTGACTGATGCACTGCTCCGTGACCCCAATGAAGTCCCCTTCTCTCCCTTTCCATAAGTCGCTTCGAAAGTTCGGATCGAAGGAGACGAACTTCCCTGCTTCTTTGACCGTTTGGATAAAAGATACGTACGCGGATTTAAAGGGATCATCCAATAAGGCGGTAGCCGATCCGAAGTGAATGATGGAAGATTCCCTCCAGTTGCTTTCATGGAGCTCTTCCTTGTTCAAATGGGCATCCGCCCCTCGATTAAACACGAAATCTCTTTCCCCATCTTCTTTCAATGATACAAATGCCAGAGTCGTAGGATGATCCTCATCTAGAAGAATGGAAGAATCATCAATGATAAGATCTTTCATGGTCTTTTTCAAGAAATGGCCGAACGGGTCATTTCCTACCTTACTTAGGAACCTGGCTCGCCCCCCAAGTGTGGTGATGGTGGCACATACATTGGCAGGAGCCCCTCCTGCTTGCTTGGAAAAATGTTGTCCTTGAGCCAGGTCTGTATTGATATCGGTACAGAAAAAATCGATGAGCAGTTCACCGATGCAAAGGATCGATGGTTCGTTCATATGCTCAAACTTCCTTTCCCCAGATAGTTGAAAGCTCGGTAACCAAGAGTTCTTCAACCTTGGCACTCCCTCCATTGGCAGTGAGGGAAAGGGTGTGGTTCGTTCCCTGTGGGAAGATCAGGTTGGTTAATACTCCCCGTCCTCCCTGTGCAAATACCTCTAAGGAAGATGCGTCCAGAAATAACTGAAGGCTGAGTGTATCATCTATTAATGCCACAGGACATTCGGAAATTCCCGGGAATGAATCCGAAAACGCGTGTTCTCCTGACTGAGTCCGATCGACTGATAACATATTAGTGATTCGATTGTACCGAATACTCGTTATTTCATCGGATGAATGGTGGATCGTCAGACTGAACTCCTCTGCCCCTTTCAACGTCACAGCCAGATTCACTTCCACTAATTCATGATTCACATCCATTAAGGATGCTTCTTCCGTTACCTCTATTGCTTTAGTGACCTTTGATTCTTTTCTGATTCCGTTGATTTCGGATACAGGTTTTTGTAAAAGCTGAACACCATCTGCAGTAGAAATCAAGGTCAATTCTCGAGGCAGCGTCATGGCTCCTCTCCACGTTTCAGTTGGAACCTGGTTTGCATATCTCCAGTTGTTCATCCATCCAAGGTAAATCCGTCTCCCGTCCTTTTCAGGAATATCGGACCAGCTCACTCCCGCATAATTGTCCCTTCCGTGATCCAGCCAGAGAATGGTGTCCGCACCATGATGGTTGATGAACGTCTTGCCGTCAAAGTCCCCAACAAAGTACTGCGTCCTTGACCCTTCCTTGAAATCGGGATTGTCACCAATGCTCACCAGCATCACCCATTTCACATGATGGTGATTTCCGTCGACCATAAGTGGAAACAGATCCGGGCATTCCCATACTCCGAAATGGGCTCCTTCGTCCTGGCCGAATTCACTGGCGAATTCCCAGTCGATCAAATTAGGTGACGTATAAATGGTAATCGTTTGACCAGTCGCAAGCACCATGACCCAACGTTCAGATCCGTCATGCCAAAATACTTTGGGGTCCCGGTAATCGGTAATGTCTTCATCTGACAGGACAGGATTTCCCTCGTATGTCTCCCACGTCCTGCCGTTATCGTGGCTGTACGCAAGGCTCTGCCTCTGCCTTGGACGATCGGAATCCGGATAGGTGTCCGCATGTGTATAAATGGCGACCAGCCCGCCATTCTCTTCTTCAAAGAAACCGGATGTATTCTTCCAATCCACGACGCAGCTTCCAGAGAAAATAGCCCCATGCTCATCTGGATATAGAGCGATCGACAGCTCCTCCCAATGGATCAAATCACGACTCACCGCGTGCCCCCAGTGCATCGGTCCCCACGTGGTTCCATGAGGATGATATTGAAAGAAGAGATGATATTCCCCTTTGAAATAGACCATCCCATTCGGATCATTCAGCCACTTTTCCTTCGGCGAAAAATGAAATTGTGGACGATAGGTTTCTGAATAAAGGCTCATTTTTTCTTGATAATGATTCGTCATATGGATTCTCCTTTTGCATTTGAAAGGCTGCACGATTGCCGAGGCAAGGTACAGCCTGAATGTCATTATGATTGGTTACGGTCATATCCATCCTGCTTTATTTTCAACCACTCCTGTAACCCGAGGCGGTCGAGTTCTTTCAAGTAATCCGCCCATTCTTCATCGGCTTTCCCGTTGGTGATCCATTCCGCCTTCTTACGCTGCACATAAGCAAGCAAGTCGGTCTCGATCTTCGAAAGCTTATCTAATTCCTCAAGGGAGAAGAATACTTTTGGATAGATGTTATCCGCCTTCATATCCGGTACCATGACTTCCTTCATGAGTCCGAGTCTCCAGGCAGCATCATCCGGTTTTGTCGTCACGGTTCCATAGTATTCGTCCAGGATTGCCAGTGGGCCCCCGACGGATGTCTTTTCCCTGAGCTCAACAGGAGCCGTTCCTTCTAATGGAAGGTGTTTTAATGAATGACTGGCACTATCCATTTCGAAGATGTTCTGCTGTTTGTCATCCCCATATGTTCCCCAGTTATTCTGAACCGATTGTAGCGGGTTATAGAATTGATCGATCCATTTCGCCGTCAGTTCAAGGTTCTCGTTCGCACTCGTAATGACCATTTTGTTCCGGTCAAATCCCATTCCGTTCGTTCTTGCCACATTCTTCGTTCCATCAGGTCCTTCAAGGGCCGACATGAGGTCGTATTGATCGTTCATACCCGTGATATTGGCTTTATCCCATGTGAAGTACATGCCGTAACGTCCTTCTTTCCCTTTCGACAGGTAGGTATTCCAATCCTGTTCAAACGCTTCTACGTCAATCAAATCTTCTTTATATAATTCATTCAAATAATTGATGGCATCCTTATATCCTTCATCGGCTGCCGTCAGCTTCACTTCACCGTCGTTGGTGACGACCGTGTGATCCCAGTTCTCACCGAGTCCGAATGAACCGAACAAGAAGGACACATCTTCACCTCCATGGTTGATGATGAAGGACATCGGGATTTCATCTGCCTCTCCATTTCCATTTGGATCCTGCGTCTTGAATGCTTTCAGGACTTTTTTAAGTTCATCGGTTGTTTTCGGCATTTCAAGCCCCAGTTTATTCAGCCATTCGACATTGATCCATGGGAAGTCATCGACGGAGTGGATACTTTCTTTTCCTGAACCCAGCTCCTCAATCCAAGGGAAGGAATAAATATGTCCATCCGGTGCCGTCATCATCGATCGATATTCAGGCGCAGCGTCCAAGACCTTTTTCAGGTTCGGCATATGCTCATCAATCAGATCCTCAACGGGAACGATCGCGCCATCCTTCGCAAGCTTCAATAGCTCATAATCACTGTATCCTGCATTCATGATCGCGTCTGGAAGCTCGCCGCTCGCGACAGCCAGATTCCGTTTTTCATTGAAGGTTTCTCCCGCTGTATAATTAGTCCAGTCGATTTTCACTCCCGTTTCTTCCTGGAGCCTTTTGAAGATCAGCTTTTCATTTGGATCATCCGGAGCAAGAGGTGAGCTGGATGTCATCATCTTAAGAGTCACTTGCTCCTCTAACGGAAACTTCACATTTTCCAGTTCATAATTCTCAGAAGAAGCACTTTCACTGTTGTTGCTGCATCCTGCTGCTAGCAGCATGCCTGACATTAAAATCGCCGACATTGTCTTCGTTTTTTTCCCCATTGTTAAACCCCCATTGATAAAAAATAGATTATTTTAAAGATCCCACCATTACACCTTTTTCAAAGTATTTCTGGAAGAATGGATACATAATGATCAGCGGTAAGCTCGCTAATACGATGGATGAATACTTTATCATCTCTGAAATTCTTTGGAGTTCAGCTGCCGCCTGCTGGTCAGCGATCATTCCCGGCTGCACCTCATTCTGGATGAGGATCGATCGCAGAACGAGCTGTAACGGGTACAAATCCCGGTCCTCAAGATAGATCATCGCATCGAAGTAAGAATTCCATTGTGCGATGAACGCATAGAGCGCAATGACAAAGATAATCGGCTTTGATAATGGAAAGACGATGTTCAAGAAAATCTTGAACTCCGAAGCCCCGTCGATTCGGGCCGCTTCCTTCAACTCATTCGGAATCGACTTGAAATACGTCCTCGCAAGGATGATGAACCAGACGTTGATGGCATTTGGGAGGATGATCGCCCAAATCGTGTTCAGCATCCCTAAGTCCTTCACCACCATATACGTCGGGATCAATCCTCCGTTGAAGAACATCGTGATGAGAAAGAACACCATGATGAACTTTCGACCGACAAGCCCTTCAGCCGAGAGGGAATAGCCGGCAAAGATGCAGACACTCACGGTGATGAGGGTGAACCCGGCAGAATAGAGAATCGAGTTGATGAATCCTTTGACGATGGTCCCGTCCTCGAAGATCCGTTTATATCCCTCGAGCGTCCAATCCGATCCGCTGATGAGGAATCCTTTTTTCACCAGAACATTCGGTTCAAGAACCGAGGATAGTAGAACGTATATCAAAGGGAACAGAACGATGATCACGATTCCCCCAAGCAGGATTTTGTTAATGAAAAGAATGAGTTTATCACTCCTGGTGTATTGGTACATCTCGTTTCCCCCTTTCTATAAAAGGCCTTCGCCTTCGTTTAATTTCTTGACCACACGGTTGACGAAAACCAACAAGATGACATTGATGACGGCATTGAACAACCCTACTGCCGTGGCGAATGAATAGTCACCGGCCTGCAGCCCCCGCTTATATACATAGGTCGAAATGATTTCCGAGGCTGGAAGGTTCATAGACGTCTGTAACAGATAGGCTTTCTCAAATCCGATCGCCATGATGCCTCCTGCAGCCAGGATGAACAGAACCGCCATGACAGGCTTCAGTGTCGGAAGATCGATGTGCCAGATACGCTGCAGCAGGGACGCCCCATCTACGGTTGCTGCATCGTGAAGCTGGGGATCTACATTGGCGAGTGCTGCCACATAAATGATCGATGCCCACCCTGCGCCCTGCCAAACCCCTGACCAGATATAGATGCTTCTGAAGGCATCGGGATCAGACATGAACGAAATCGGCTTATCCGTAAATACCGACAACATCGCATTAATGGGTCCCGTAGGTGAGAGGAAGAGAAAGATCATACCCGAGATGACGACGACCGAGATGAAATGGGGTGCATACAGGATGAGTTGTAGATTTTTCTTGACTCCTGCTTTTCTGAGCTGATTCAGCATGAGTGCAAGGATGATTGGAATCGGAAACCCGATCAGTAGCTCGAAGGAACTTAATTTCAACGTATTGATCAGGATATCCATGAAATTCGGAGACGATAGAAAGTCCGAGAAGTGCTTCAATCCCACCCATTCACTTCCATTGATCCCCCTGATGGGACTGAAATCCTTAAAGGCGATGGATGCGCCGTACATGGGAACATATTTGAAAATGATCGTAAGAATGATGGCCGGTGCAAGAAACAAATAGAGAATATAGTTTTTCTTCATATAATGGAGCTTGGTTTTGAGTTTCGAATTTTTCTGTGTTTCTGTTATGACTGGTGTATCTGCCTTCGCAAGTTCTTGCAATCGTTTGACCCCCTTTATAAAAAATCAAGTTGTTTGTACTACAATGACCTGCCTGTTGAGTTCACTTTACTAGAATCCCAGAATGAAAACGTTTACTATTTTCGGATGAAACAGTTTAAATTTTTTGGAAGTTCACCGCACAAAAAAACCTCCGGCGTCTGCCAAAGGTTTCTACTCTAAATCATTCAGTTCTTCATTAATCGTTCTTACCGCCTTATCTGCTGACGTTTTGACGTCTTTCCCTCCGATACCCACGTCTTCAAATAACGTTTTGACCGCTTCACTCACGACAGGATAAGCAGGGGTAATCGGTCTATTCCTTGAGTACTTTTGTGCCTGTTCCACAAAAATATTCTTAGGGTACTCATTGAATTCAGGAAAGGCTTCGGCAACAGAATATCGCGCAGGAACATCACCGGTGATCTCCACATACTTTTTCGCTCCTTCAAAGCTGGTGACATATCGGACGAACTCCCATGCTTCATCGGGATAGTCGGTTTCAGACGATATACCGAGGGACCAACCTCCGTTTGGAACTGCCTGTTCGCTCCCTTTCGGCAGGGCGGTAATCCCGAAGTCCTCACCCAGTCGGAAATCAGGATTCATCATACTGAGACTCTCCACCATCCAGGAGCCGAGGACGGTCATGCCGAGCTTATCGGTCTCCAATGCCTCCTCGGGGAGTTCGACCTTGGCCACCCGGTGTTTCTGATAGAGATCCTGATAAAACTGCAGGGCTCTCAGGGAAGCCGGGGAGTTCAAATAACCACTCGCTGTCTGATTGTCCGGATCCAGAACATCTCCTCCAAATTGCCAAAGGATAGGCATCTTGAAGTAGGAAGGTGACTCCCCATCCGGGAATCCTTGAGCCGGGTCGATCCCCGTGATGTCAGGTGATAAAGCAGAGATCTTCTTAGCTGCCTCGAGAACCTCCTCCCATGTCATCGGGTCATGTGGATTTTTGGAAGGGAGGGATACTCCCGCTTTTTCGAACAAATGGATATTATAAAAAAGGGCGACACTCGACTCTGCAATGGGTGATAAATAGATTTTATCCTCGTATGTGATCCCCTTCAACGTAGGGGCTGCGAGATCCTCGATATGACCTTCTTGTTTCATATAATCGTCCAGGGACATCAATCCACCCGCACTGGCATAAAGGGCGAGAGTCGGCGTATCGATCGTCAAGATATCAGGTGGATCACCCGCTGCCATTTCGGTTCTTAGTTTCAACTCATAATCACCATATGGTACAGGAATCATCTTCACTTCGATCGTAGGATGCTCCTTATTAAAGTCAGCCACCAGCTCTTCATACGCCTGATTCTCAAGCTCTGTCCCTTTGTTTCTCCAGAATGTCAGGTGGATCTCGGGCTTTTCATCTTGTCTTTCACCAGCCTTATCCCTGCTGCTTTCCTTGAAGGAGGTGAAGGAGAAGATGCTGTAAATGCCTGCTGTTAACATGAATAGCGCAGACAGAACATAGATAATGGTTAATTTATACTTCATCGTGCCTCCCCCTTATCCTCTGTCATGGATTTCCGGTAATCAAGTGGCTTTTGTCCAAATCGCTTTTTGAACACCGTACTGAAATATCCGGAATTGGAATAGCCGACAAGATGGGCAATTTCGATGACCTTTAACTGTTCGTCCATCAACAGGGAACGGGCTTTTTCCATCCGGAGATTCACGAGATAATCGCTGAAATTCTGTCCTACCAGTTCTTTGAACATCTCCGATAAATAGGCCGAGTTGATATGGAATTGATCAGCAAGGGAGGTGAGTGAAATTTCATTCGTGTAATGCCTGTCCATATACCGCCTTACATTCTCCACGATGGCAATGCCATTAGAGGAATGGCGGGTTTCACTCACCTTTTCCGCAATCACTCTTGCAAGGTCCAACAGTTCTCCTTTAACCCGGTCACGGGAAGTCAGTTCCCATATCCCAAGTTGACAATTCCACATCTTCTTCTTCAAATCATCGGTATATAGATCATATTTTCTTGCCATGGATCCAAGCATGAAGAGCACCCGGCTTGCTGCAAAGGAATACGACATCACTGATTGCCGGTCGCATTCAGCAAGAGTTGTCAGAAGATGTTTTTTGAAGCTCTCGAAATCCCCCTGCTCCATACTGTTTGACAGCTTCCACTCTGCATCCTCAGTGAACTCGGCGGTCTGTTTACTCGATGTCCCGTCGATAAGCTGGGACATGACATCAGCTGAACTTTGGCTCCAGGAAAGAAGGGCCGAAATATATCCGTTCTTTAATTGTGATAAGCCCCTGACCACTTTCCCCAGTCCGATGACCGTTTCAAGATTGAGATAGGCGCTGACATTCTTTTGCAGCTCCTTAACAAAGTGAGGGACTTGATCTCCCCCTGAATGATGATGACATAGAAAATGAATCATATTCGGATAGCTAGCGTCATAGAAGGACATGATGCCTTCGTGCTCATAGGATAATTCTCTGCACAACATCTTGAACGGCAGAAACAAATCCCTCACTTGTTCGGAGTCACTACTTCGAATCTCTACGGTAATAAAATGGACGACAGCGTCCTCACCCACCAGCACATCAAGCTTCAACTGACTGAGTCTCTCCCTGGAAATATTCTTCTCTGCCCATTCATCCTTCACCAAATGAAGCAGGTACTGCTCCCTCATTTCCTCGGCGTGGAATTGGTTCATTCTGTCCGATTCCACCCTTCTCTGCTTCTCCGCTTCAATTTCGCCCTTGCTTTTCCTGAGGGCAGCCGTCAATTCCTCGGGATCGACCGGCTTAAGGAGATAATCCTTCACTCCTTCGACCAAAGAGGAACGTACATACTCGAAATCCGCGTATCCCGACAGGACGATTACCTTGATCTCAGGATACTTACCCGATAACGCTTTCACAAGCTGCATCCCGTCCAAGACCGGCATCCTGACATCGGTCAGGACAAGATCAGGCATCACCTCTTCAATGACCTGTAAGGCTTCCTTACCATTGGAGGCTTCACCGGCAATCACAAAGCCTTCCTCTTCCCAATCCACTTTCCACTTCAACCCTCTTCGGATTTGAATTTCATCATCGACCAGAATCACTTTCAACATGAAGATCCCCCTCTCCACTTTTTATGCGTAAGACAATGGTTGTGCCTATATTCTCTTTGGATGTAATGTGATAGGTGAAATGTTCTCCGTAATACAGCTTCAAACGTCCCAGGACATTTTTAAGCCCGATGCTTCGTCCTTTGCTTTCAAGTACTTGACTGGTTTCATGACGACTCAGGTCACGTTCCAACTCTTCCACAATAGACTCAGGGATACCAATTCCATTATCCTCAATCACAATCTCCACACAGTCATCCATTTTCTTCGTCGCAATGCGAAGAACGGCCTCCGTTTTTTCTATGAAACTATATTTCACAGAATTCTCCACAAGTGGCTGGATGACGAACTTAATGATCGGGAGCGTAGAGGCCTCAGGATCTTCCTCAATGGAAACGGAAAGAGCCTCTTCATAGCGCAGCTTCAGAATTTCCATAAACCTCCGTATATAGGTCATTTCTTCTCCGAGCGTCACCATGTCCGATTCCGTATTGAGGGAATATCCCATGATCCTCCCTAAGTGGATTGTGACATCAATCACCTCTTTGTTCTTCCCTTGAGCTGCAAGACCACCGATGGTTTCCAGCGTATTATTGAAGAAATGGGGATTGATTTGCAGCAGCAACGCCTTGTATTCCGCATCCCGTCTGCGGATATTGGCTTCATATTCCGTTTCGATCAGGGTGTCGAGGCGGTTGGTCGTCTGGCCGAACACATCCACCACATAGCCAATCTCATCATTTGCTGTCTTAATGGAAGGAATCAATTGTTTCGCTTTCTTAAATTCTCCCTTTTCAACCAGCTTCATGGCACCGGTCAATTTCCCCAAAGGCTTTACGATAGTAGAAGAAAAAAGATAAGACGCCATGATCGTCAATAAAAAAATCCATCCACTCGTCAATAGGAGATTCCTCTGAAGCTCATTAATCTGTGAGAAGAGTTCAGACTTGGTAATCTCACTGACCAGTACCCAATCCCCTACCTTTGCCTTCTGATAGAAAATCATATACTCTTCTTTCTCGAAAGGGACCTCTATTAATCCCGAGCTGTTTGTTTCCGTCTTAATGGTCTTTAAACTTTCTTTTACTACATTCTCCGGTGTATCAATGCTGCCCGTCAGCACATTTCTGCCGCTGCTGTCCAGGAGATAGACTCTTCCGTTCTCACCCAGCTTGATCTTGCTTAAGGCATTCTCAAGAAGGGACGATGGAAAGTTCACCTTGATCACCCCGGATAAATCAAGCGTATTAATATCAAAGAGAGGAAGAAGATAACTATTCACCTGATCCGCCATCAGATCATTATGAGACCTCAGCCAGCGTTGATCGTCTTTATAAAAATCATCGAACCAAATGGTTTTCTCCAGAGGAGGAAGATTCCCGGCAGTCCCAGTCCCATCATTGAGGTAAACCGATACGGACATCGACTTGGAATTGTTGATCATCATCGAAGATAACTCCGCCTTTAACTGGTTTTTCATCAGGAGACGTTCAGCATCCGTTGCCTCCCTTTCATCCTCCTCGGATTTGATCCAATCCTGAGTCGTAGGGTTCACCAGTACCTGCTTTCCTAAATCCTCTGCCTGCGACGTAATCGAATCAATATACAGGGAATACTGTTCCATCATTTCAATCGTCGAACTCGTCGTACGTTCCTCCATGATGGACGTAAACCAGTTGGGAATCAGAATCGACAGAACGAGAAAAGGAAAGGTCAGCAGCAAGGTGAAGATCATAAATAATCGATTGCGAAGTGAGAAAAACATATGGCCTCCATGGTTAATGCAGTATAGGATTCTATTGTTTGAAAAGTGAAACTACTATTCTACTAAATTTACCATAGAATGGGTGGGGTAAAAAGAGAGAAAAAGGTGGAGAAGCACAGGGACGGTTCTCCTGCTTCCATTTCATCCACTTAAAACCTTACCCTCAGAAGCATGGGAACGGTTCTACTGCTTCCATCAGCATCCTTAAACTATGGAAGCACAAAAGGTAAAAAGGAAAAAGACCGTCGTGAATGTTTCAGGACGGTCTTTATTTCTCTTTTTTTTAAAATAGTGCCTGCCCTTTGTACGGTAACGTTTTTCCATCTTGAGGATCAGACACCAATTGATGTTTATGATATTATTCAGTCAAATGTTGAATAGCGTAATCCGCTTCCTCTTGAGTGAACTGTTCGCCGTAATCAGAAACGAGCTGGTCTCTTATCGCTTCTGGTGCCATAGCCATGGAATCTTGATAACTTTTTGCTTTTTCCAGGGCGTTCTTCTTAAAATCAGCTTTTATCGTATCAATCGCATATTGTGCTTCTTCCGAAGTGAACTGTTCACCGTGCTCTGAAATGAGCTGATCATAGATGCCTTGCTTTGACATGTACATAGTATCAGAGTAAGATTCCGCCTTTTTCAAAGCATTGTCCTTCCAATCATATTCAAGCTTCTCCATGGCATACTCAGCCGCTTCCTCGGAAAACTTTTCACCAAACTCTGAAACTAATTGGTTATGGATCGAAGCTTTGGACATATTCATGATCTCAGCGTATGTTTTCGCTTTTTTCAAAGCGGATGCATGTTCTGCTGGGACGTCATCTTCCACTTTTGATTCTTCTTTTTTGGGTTCCTCTGTTTTAGGCTGTTCCGTTTTAGGTTCCTCTTTTTTCTCTTCTGACTTTTTTGGCTTAACCGCCACGGGTTCGGTAGCTTCTGATTTGACTTCCTTTTTCTTCGTATCAACCGTCTCATCACCATTCCCACCAACAGCTGCTACAACAATCAGAATCGCAATGACCCAGACCCACCACTTTTTATAGAACGGTTTTTTCTTCTTTGGTGTTTCCCCCACTAGCCGTACCCCCTTCAAATAGTAAGCATACATAAGTAGTATATTTTCCTTACTTATCAAACATGCAGGGAACCAAGGGGACAGGTAACTTAACAGAAAAAGGAGCCCTTCCCCCTGGGACGATAACGTTTTGTCGAACCTGGGGTCAGTCACAAATATATGAAGTAAAGCACCCATATGTTTAAGTGAATATATTCAAAATCAGGGGAAAATTTCATATTATAATCAAACCTTGTTTATTCATTGTTTACTTAACCTATCTTCGAATGTCTTAAGTATAACCACCTGCATTAGAGATAACCTATCTTATGGAGGTGCTCAACATGAGTCGTAAATTTGAAAAAAATCTTATAAGATTGCTTTATTTCTTTGGTATTAGTTCCTTTATTTACTTAATTAAAAAACCACTTGCAAAGGACTGGCTCCTTGTTTTCTTAATTAAAAGTTATTATGCATCATTGGTCGATCAACTAATTGTAAGTAAAGGTTATGTTAAATATCCCACCCGATTTCCAAAACGAGTTAGAACAAGTTTGGTTTTTGATTACATACTTTTCCCAATTTCTTGTGTCTTTTATAATCAAATGACTAAGGATTCTCGCATGATTCAGTGCCTTTTAAAAGTTCTGTATTTCAGTGTACCGATGACTATTACTGAGCTATGGCTAGAAAAAAATACTCAGCTTGTTAAATATAAAAAGGGGTGGAATTGGAAAACCACTTTCTATTCGCTTTCTTTTTCCTTTTTATTGGTCAGATTTTCAATGTCTATTATAAGAAGTCTCTTCAATACTAAATACCATTTTTCTTAAGATTGAGTTTCTTAATCACAAGAGAGTAAAACTTCTTCCCTTCGTGTTCAACCAGATATTTCTGGTTAAACATTTTTTAGAACAAGAAAAAGACCGCCACAACAATCTTCCTTCACAATGTATAAATGTTCCAACCATTCGAGAAAAAACATTAAAGAATTTTTTCCTCCTATTTTGGAACAATACAATTTGATTGCATTAACGAATAAGGAGGTTGATTAGAAATGGATATTCAAAAATTAGCCGATCATGAGTCATTAGATTTACATGAAGTTATTAACTTTAAAACCCTTTGCTTAGCCAAATCAAAACTAATGCAAGGATTGGTGTTTGATCAGGATTTGAGAAATTTAATGAAAAAAGATGTTGACCAATCAATCCAAGCCCTTGGAGAGTTACAGGCAATCTATGCTCGAGCACCTTTTGAAGCACCTGTTCCTCAAAATCGCCCAACACCAATTGTTAATTGAAAGGCAGGTAAAGACCATTGAATAATGACTATTTAGATCCGATAAACGCGTTACATGTTCCCGAGCTTGCAGACACCACCTTTGCGATGGATTTACTTCTTCGTGCCAAAGAAGGTGTCCGCAGTATTGCTGTCGCATTAACGGAGTCCGCATCACCTGATGTTAGAATCCTCTTGCGAAAACAGTTAATGCAAGGGATTGACATGCATCAAGAAATTACAGACCTAATGATTAATAAAAAATGGTTCCATCCATATGAACTAAGTGAACAGTATAAACTAGATCAACTCTCAGCCAACAATACATTGATGATTGGCAAAATGAATCTATTTCCTGTTGAGACCAATAGAAAAGGGTTATTTGACCGGACACCTGATGATCACTAACACTGGAGGCTGTAACCAATGAAGGCAGTAACGTATCAAGGTATTAAGAATGTTGTAGTCAAAGACGTTCCAGATCCAAAGATTGAAAAACCAGATGACATGATTATTAAAGTAACGAGTACAGCTATATGTGGGTCTGATTTACATTTAATTCATGGCATGATTCCTAACCTGCAAGAAAACTATGTTATTGGCCATGAACCGATGGGAATTGTTGAAGAGGTTGGACCAAATGTTACGAAAGTAAAAAAAGGGGATCGGGTTATTATTCCTTTTAACATTGCCTGCGGGGAATGCATGTATTGTAAAAACCATTTGGAAAGCCAATGTGATAATTCTAATGATAATGGTGACATGGGAGCGTATTTCGGATATTCGGGAACGACTGGCGGTTATCCAGGCGGGCAAGCTGAATATTTGAGAGTGCCGTTTGCCAACTTTACTCATTTCAAAATCCCTGAGACTTGTGAAGAACCTGATGAAAAGTTATCAGTTATTGCCGATGCGATGACTACAGGTTTTTGGAGTGTTGACAATGCAGGCGTAAAGGCCGGAGATACAGTTATTGTATTTGGCTGCGGTCCGGTTGGTCTTTTTGCTCAAAAATTCTGCTGGTTAAAAGGAGCAAAGCGAGTAATTGCCGTTGATTACGTCAATTATCGTCTGCAGCACGCCAAGCGCACTAACAAAGTAGAAATTGTTAACTTTGAGGACCATGTGAATGTAGGAAATTATCTTAAGGAAATTACCAAAGGCGGGGCAGATGTTGTTATTGACGCTGTTGGTATGGACGGTAAAATGACTGATATGGAGTTCCTTGCGAGTGGAATGAAGCTCCAAGGGGGAGCATTCAGTGCGTTTATAATGGCTTCACAAGCAGTGCGTAAAGGCGGAACAATTCAAGTCACGGGCGTTTACGGCGGTAAATATAATGGATTCCCAATGGGAGATATTATGAACCGAAACGTCAATATTCGAACTGGACAAGCACCTGTTATTCATTATATGCCATATATGTTTGAATTAGTTTCGACCGGAAAAATTGATCCAGGAGATGTCGTAAGTCATGTCCTTCCTCTTAGTGAAGCAAAACATGGCTATGAGATTTTTGACACAAAAATGGATGAATGTATTAAAGTCGTGTTGAAACCTTAAGGAAGGAGGTATAAAAAATGAACTACGCCTTGCATGAAGTTCTTGAGGTCCATGAGATGGCTGCATTTAAGACCAATTGTCTGACTAAGTCCAAAACGATGAAAGCGTTAGTTACAGATCAGCAATTAAAAGATATTATGCAGCAAGACATTGATGTATCTACAAAACAATTACAAGAATATGCTTCTATTCTTTCGAACGCTAAGCAGTAAATTAGGAGGTGAATGAACATGAATCCAATCGTTGAAAATTTAACTGGCATGAACGCACTATCGGATCAAGTGGTTGCAATGGATTTACTGATTGCAGCTAAGAGTGGAGTTAGAAATTTTGCCATGGCTGTTACAGAATCAGGAACGCCGGAAATTAAAGAAATGCTCACTCGTCATTTAACAGATGCTCTTGATATGCATGAACAAGTTTCTTTATATATGGAAGAAAAAGGATGGTATCATGCTTGGGATACAAACGAACAAATCGATTTAGATTTAAATAATATTGATACAGCATTGAACTTACCAACTCTATAAAAAAATAGGAACAGTTTAGGATTACCAACCAAAACTGTTCCTAACAAACCAAAAAATATTTAAATATATAATCCCCCCTTTTGTGCCCACAATTTTTTTACAATTACAAATTCGTTTTTTCATCAAATGGTAGGAGCAGGAAATTCACCAATTTTCATACGAAGTAAACTATAAGGTTTTTGTCGCAGATCTTTTCCATAATGAAATCTTGCCTGCCGGTGTAATTGGTTCACAATGACATATAAGTATCCATCCGGACCAATCGAAAAAGTATCCGGCCATAAAATTCTCGGGTCATGTGCGATGGTTTCCATTGTGCCATTTGGCCATATCTTTCGGATACTATTATTCTCATAATCTCCAGCATAAACGGCCCCTTTTGCATCTGTAATCATTCCATCAGATGCACCTTTTTCTCCCCAATACTCCACATGATAAGGTAAATCCATGTCCGGTATATTTCTGTCTCTCAGGGCTTCTGTGGGAATCGAGTATAGATGACGGCTTGTTAGTGGACAAAAATATAATACCTTTCCATTGGGAGAAATCGCAATACCGTCAGACGCTAATCTAAATGGAGAAGTTCCGCCATCTTTATTTCGATTCATCAACACTTTCCCTTCTACTTTCGGTATAAAATAGGGATCCGGTGAAGTTGAATTTGCTCCAGTTAACCGTCTAAACGCGTTGCCATTTTCTAAATCTAAAACGATAATACCTCCTGGTCCTTTGGAAGAAGAATCCGTTATATAGGCATAACCAGCGTTTCCAACACGAAAATCAAATCGGACATCATTAAGGTAAGTTGTTGGCAGGACTACATCTTCTGTGAAGGTATACACTCTTCTAATTGTATTGGTTTTTAAATCAACAGCGACTAATTTTGCTCCACCTTTAATTGGTTCAGAAAAATTTGGTGCCGCTGTATCTAATACCCAAAGCGTTCCCCTTCCATCCACCACTACACTTTGGACACTGATGAAAGTCGTTCTGATATTCCCAGCGTTAACCAAATTGGTTTGTAAGTTAGGGTAAGGCTGCAGTTTATCTTCCACAATTTCGGCAACCGTAAATTGAACATCGTCTCCCCACTTCGGAAAACAAATGAAAATACGACCAGTTTCCGAAACACTAACACCTGTAGGCATAGCTCCATTAAATGTATAAACTAGTTCAAACTTACCGAAATATTTTTCACTAGGTAACATTAGCTTCATAATATCCTCCTCAAGCATTCAAACGGGATATCACCTATATATGTTGTAAACTTTTTCTAGTGCCTGTTTTTTTAGTAAGTTATCGATACGGAAAAACGATTGAATTGATTGTTTTCGGTTGTTTCGGAAACGTACCAATACCTTTTCCAATTTCTTATTAAGCATGGGTAAGCATGGGGACGGTTCTCCCGCTTCCATTTCATCCACTTAACACCTCACCCCAGCCTCCTTACATCCCTCCCACAACTCCCGATAACTCACCAACCCATATCCATCCCCACGCCTCTCCCGCTTCTCACCCAACACCCCCACCAGCACCCCATACACCTTCAAACTCTCCATCCGAACCTCCAACTCATTCCCCTTCGCATAATCCGTCACCAACATCCCAATCCCTCCCCATTTATCATCACCTGTCCTTGAACCAACGGATCTGTCCCTCCGGCTCACTCAAACCGAAGCAACAGAACCGTCCCCCTGCTTCATCCATCCCCCAACGAAACCGCCCAAACTCTTTCACAAACTCCAACTTCACCGTCCCCACCGGTCCATTCCGGTTCTTCGCAATTTTTAATTCCACTTCCTGCCCGTTCTTCGAATCCAGATGAATCCACGGGGACAGGTACTCCGGTCTTTTTTTCAGAAAAAAACCGCGGTACTTGTTTTTCTCGTGCATCGTCCGTAGCCGATTCAGACTACCTAAGGAAAATAAATGGAATCATTAACCTATTTTCCGGTAAGATAAAATAGACAGGTAGTTTCAGAGAATTAGAATAATAGATTTTGAGACAGGAAACGAAATAAGCAATGGAGGGTAGATATGGCGTTTAAAATTTTCATCATGGTTTTGTTGGTCTATTCGGTGGCGAATTTGGTTTTTTTCATCTTTTATCCCTTAAAATATCATTTGTCTCTTCGGACACTGCGGAAAAGCCTTTATACATTGTTTATAGTAGCGATATCCACCGGTTTGTTGATAGATGAACTCCAATTGTCTAATTGGGAGTTTATCTTGACCTTGACTTCAATCGTGATTTTCATGGATTTAGCCATTCTTCTCACTCCGAGCATTATGAAAATTTGGAGTGCCGAGTTTCAATACACCGATTATGTTGAAGATATCATCAAGACCAATGACAAGATCCATAAGGCCATGGTCTACCGAGTTGAAGCAGTCTCTGAAATGATCCAGAAAAACAATGAGCTTCTCTCACCATCAAGGAGTTACACGGAACAAGAGTTAAAAAACTATCTGGATATATATGCAGAGAAGTTCGGATTCAACGTGCAGATTCACCGGATCCGGGATATAGAGTTTTCAGCAGATGATGTAGATCCGGCCGTGATAGGAGGATTGGCTGCTGATGAGATCCAAGTACTTGTCGAAGCCTACCGCTTAACAGAAGGAATCAGGATGACAGTAGAACAAATCAAGACCATAAATAATTTTGCTTTAAACAGTGAAGAAGAGGATGTAGAAAGCCTGGCACAATCCGCTGTCGTGTCCCTTGTTGATGACGAAAGCATGCTTGTACCGGTATTTACGAATACAGACCAGTTCATTATCGTCTTAAAAAAGGAAATGGGTGATGTGTTAGAGGTAGATGCGATTCACATCACCAATTTAATCTATCTCTTCTATTCGCTTTAAAACGAACCGTGGTATAATGATAGAAAGACCACTTCAATAAGGGAGGGTTTTACATGATCGGGCAATTTAAAGAAAAAGAATCAAGAAAAGGGAAAGTGATCACAGTAAACGGCCGGCGGGTAAAAGTGTCAGCCAGTGCTTCCAGAGTGACCCATCTATCTGAGAAATCAACGAGTAAAATGTCTCTGAATGTCCAGCAGTTGAATAAAAAGGTGCTGCAATTTATCAACAATCAATAGAAGTAACAAGACTCGCAGGAAGCACAATCATGCATCCTGCGTTTTTATTTAGTTGTATACTTCTTCCCCCTCCTGAATAAGATGGATAGTAATGAAACCCTGACAGGAGGGAAAAACATGGACAAGAACCCAAATAAGAAACCAACCCCCAAAAAAGTCACGCATCTCAAAGGCGAAACTAAAATAGATAAAAAGAATAAAGAAGCACTGAAAGTCATTAAGTCAATCAAAGGGATGTTTGGGTAAGGTAGGGGATAGACAGCAGGATGAAATCGTTCTAAAAAGAATATGATACATAAAAAAGCAAGCATTGAGCTCGCTTTTTTTAATGTGTATATGGGCGTGACTGCTATGTCCAAAATAAAAAGCCATAATCATGCAGCGACTTCTTAATAGACAATTAAAACGCTGCTCGAGATGTTACAAGACAGAAAATCCTCATTAATCAAACATCAACCGTAGGGTCAGGCAATCCGGTTTATTTCAATTAAAAAACCGCGGTACCTATCCCCCATGCCCCCAACCACTCACCTCGGCAAATAAAAATAATCCCCCATCTCACTATAATTACCCGCCAGCCTCCCGAGCGGCTGCAGTTTATCCAAATCAATCTTATAGTTTCCTAAATAATACTCTTCATTAATATGATAACGCAGCATTCGGCCGATGATTAAGTGATCGCTCCCAAGCTGAATAATCTGTTCAAGCCTGCATTCCATTTGGATGGGGGCCTCTTTCACACGCTTCGGTCTCACAACGACACTGTCAACCCCCGTCACTCCCGCCGCTTCAAACTCATCAACGCTGCTCGGAAGGTTATCAGCACTCTTCTGCATTTCATTTCCCAGGAATGTGGGAACGACATTAATCACAAATTCTTTCTGTCCCCGAATATTAACGAGCGTATCCTTTTCCGTCCCTTCCCTCTCTCCCACACCTGGTCCAACAGAAATCGAGAGCATAGGCGGATTCCTTGACGCCACCGAAAAAAAGCTGAACGGCGCAAGATTCAATTCGCCCGATTCGGATATGGTGGACACCCATGCGATGGGCCTCGGCACCACGGATCCGCTCAACAGTTTATAGACTTGTTTTTCTTCTAACTCTTCAGGATTAAATTCCACTATTCCCATCTCCTTTCATGTGCATCTGAATCTCATACCTAGTATACGGCTTTCTTTTTCAACTCCAAAATCAATAATAGAAGTAACAAAAATACAGCAATCATCACACCGACGATCATCAGCCATCCAGCCGTAAAACTCCCGAAAGAATCGACAACAAATCCAAACAACGGCGGCAACGTGATGACACCCAATGAGCCAAGTGTGATACTAAATCCGCTGGACAACCCTGAAAACCTGACATCCACAACCTCACTGGCCACATTCATCCACAGCGCATTAAAACCTGATATAGCAAAACCGAACACCATCGTGATTGGGATCATCACCAGAATCGCCGTATGGGACGGCAAGAAAGCCAGAATCAAACTCGCCGCCCCGGCGATTCCCGAAATGATCATCAGCACAATGACGCGTTTCCCTTTAAACAGCCGGTCACTGATAAGCCCCCAGACGATGCGGCCGATCGATCCGCATATTTCTGAAATGACCAGAAGCACCCCGGATAAAAAAAGGGAGATGTGCAAGTATTCATAGCAGTAGATGACGATATAGGTGACCAGGCACAGCTGGGAACCGCTCAACCCCATCGCACTGATACTGACGATCATCAACGGCTTATTCGCCAACAAATGTTTCATTGAATATAAAAATGAGGCACGGTCCTTCTCCCCACTATTCGTTTCCTTAACTGAATCATGATAAAGGGTAAAAGCAACCACCCCGCCAATGATCAGCAAAACACACGCTATGGCAACCACATGCCTCCACCCGTAAACCGAGGCCAAAGGCAGAAGAACCAGCCCTGCAAGTGCTGATCCTGTGGTGATGCCTGTCTGCTTGATTCCCATGGCTAATCCGCGTTGAGTCCGCTGGAACCAATGAATGATCCCCCTATTTGTCACTGGGTGCATCGCTCCGTACCCCAATCCCCCAATGACGACGAGAAGGAGGACGAACCCGAAATGATGGGAAAATGTCATGAGAATGAAGCTGCCGCCTACAACTAAAGAGATAACAAGCAGCAATTTTTTTGAACCTGTTTGATCGACGACAAACCCTACCGGGATCGAAGCAAGTCCCTGCCCCAGAAAGAGGGCGGCAGGCAGCATGCCGATTTGAGATTTAGTCAACTCCAGATCTTCTCCAATGAGGACTCCCAGCGGCCCCACACTTCTCCCGATGAAAGCTACCAGTAACTGGGCAAGGAGCAGGAACCCAAGCATTCTCCAAGGTTCCCGGTAAACGCCCCTCTCCATCTGTTGATGAACTGTATTCATCTCTCTACTACGCTTTCACGTTTAAAGACATTGGCTCATCCTCTACCACCACGCTCTTTTTCGAAACAGGAACGAGAAGGGATCCCGCCACACAAATCAGGAAGTTCAAGGACAGCCCGATGACTCCCCCGTGGATTCCGTACACGGTCTTGTGGCCGGTAGAGGTCAGGAATCCTGCAAGTACGGCCCCGATCAGCATTCCCCAGAATACAGATCGCTTGTCAAGGCGCTTCCAGTAAAGTCCAAGGACGAACGCCGGGAAGACCTGAACCAATAATTCGAATTTCAACACAAAGATTTCATACAGCGTCCCCGGTGGATTCCAGGCAATCCATAATAGAAGGAAGACGGCGATGATGCCTCCGATTTTCCCGACCATTACCTTCTTATGCTCCGATGCACCCGGGTTGATGAACTTCCCGTACACATCGTTTGACAGCATGGAAGAGAAACTGAGCAATACAGAATCGGCAGTCGAAACGATTGCGGCTACGATCCCGCCGAAGAAGATGATCATGATCCAATAGAAGAATGGATTGATCGCTGCAATATCATTCGCCATGAGTCCGACGATCTGTTCGGAACCCCCTGTATCAAGACCAGGATACAGCATGATCCCGATGATACCGATGACAAATACCAGCCCTGTCGTGATAGGCGGCATCCACGCCATACGGGAGAAGGATTTCTTCAATGTCTTCTCACTCTGGGCGGAGTAAATCCTCTGAACGGCATGGGGATAGATACTGGCACCTAATCCTACTAGCACGAGCATGCTGAACCAGTTAATCGACACATCCATCGGCGGTACCGCGGTTTTAGCAGGTTCCATTTCATTGATGTAGCGGGTCACATCACCCAAATTCCCTCCAACCAGGTACAATCCCCCAATCAGGAACACGATGATCCCCACCATCAGGATCAGCCCCTGCATGACATCCGTGAATGCGACCGCTTTCATTCCGCCCATCCACTCATACGCGAGCATGACGAAAATGAAGACAAGTACCGCAATCTGATAAGGAACCGTTCCCCCGGTCATACCGGAGACAGCCTGCCCGATGGCCACCAGCTGTTCCAACAGATAGTTGCCAAGTCCCCAGAGCATGAGGAAAATGCTGAGGATTGTGACCGCCTTAGAATTAAAACGGTGCTGGATCCAATCCGTCGGGGTGACAAAGTTCTTTCGTTTAGCAATGACATAGAGCCTTGGAGCGAATAACAGATAGATCCCGATGATGATGGTCATGAATGAAATGGACTGAAGCCAGGAAAAGCCCGTCCGATAGGCAGAGGGAGCATACCCAACAATGGTATTCCCGCTGTACTGAGTGGCATATAGCGTAAAAAATAAGGCAATGAATCCAAGATTCCTTCCAGCCAGATAATATCCGGACAGACTTTGATGAAGACCCTTTTCCCCTCTTCCGGACAAATACCCGATGAGCAGCATGACAACGGCGAATACCGAAAGGATGATAATACCATCCGCACCTGCAAACGTTAAATCCATCTTCTACTCTCCTCCTTTCATCTGCTCTTCTTCATCCTCGACAATGTTCCATTGTGTGACACACAACCAGCTCAGGTAACCGCAAAGCACGATGGAAAAGAAAGTAGAAATAAAAGCCCATAACGGAAATCCCAGGATGATCGGTTCAACTGCACTGGATGGAAAATACCAAGGGACGATTGCAAGGACAAGCAGCAGTAAACCAATCCAGATCCACACTTTCCGTATCGGTTCCTTGATTTGATTTTGTTTCATGATTTTCCTCCTATCACATGTTTTAATTCAACAACTCTTCAAACTAAGATTTGAGGCGGTAATGAATACTGTGATGTTTTTCAAAGGAGTCAATACTTTCTTCATTTCCCAAAGTAGAATCAATCTCATCCAGCCCCATTAAAAGTAATTCCTTCCGGTAAGGTTCCACGGTAAAATGACTGTGGAAGCCACGGTCATCCGAAACGGACTGCTTCACAAGGTCTATGTTCAGTCTGTAACCTGGCACGTTCTCCGCATTCCTGAAAAGAACTTCGACTTCCCTTTCTTCCAGAACAACCGGCAGCAATCCATTCTTAAAGCAGTTATTATAAAAGATGTCGGCAAAGGAAGGCGCAATGATGACCCGTATACCGAAATCCGCGAGCGCCCACGGAGCATGCTCCCTTGAAGAACCGCAGCCGAAATTCTTTCCGGTCAATAAGATCGGCGCATCCCGGTAGATTTCCTGATTCAAGACGAAGTCCTCTTTTTCTTTCCCACTTTCATACCGCCAGTCATAGAAAAGAAATTCTCCGAATCCTGTCCGTTTGATCCGTTTGAGGAACTGTTTCGGGAGGATGGCATCCGTATCTACATTAATGGCATCCAATGGGATCACTTTTCCCGTCAGTTCAGTGAAAGCTTCTGTCATGGCTGCACCTCCTCCCTTGAATGGGTTTCCCATTTCCGCACATCGGTAAAATGCCCCATGATCGCAGCAGCCGCCGCCATTTCCGGACTCACCAGATGTGTCCGGGCATTCCTTCCCTGTCTTCCTTCAAAATTACGATTGGACGTCGAGGCACATCGTTCACCCGGCAGCACAATATCGTCGTTCATCCCGAGGCACATGCTGCAGCCCGATTCACGCCATTCAAAACCGGCTTCTATAAAAATGGAATGAAGGCCCTCCCTTTCAGCTTGCCGTTTCACCTGTTGAGATCCGGGCACGACCAACGCTGTCACGGAATTCGCCACTTTATATCCCTTTACAATGCCGGCAGCTTTCCGTAGATCTTCTATCCGGCTGTTAGTACACGAACCGATAAACACTTTATCGATTGGTATGGAGTTCATCGGTGTCCCCGGGTCTACCCCCATATACGTCATCGCCTTCTCTGCAGCCTTTTGCTGCTCCGCGGGCAGCCGATCCAATGAAGGAACGCTTGAATCGATTCCAGTGACCTGCCCGGGATTGGTCCCCCATGTCACCTGGGGTACGACCTGGGAAGCATCCACTTCGATCGACAAGTCAAAAACCGCATCGGGATCCGTATAAAGCTCCTTCCATTCTGTAAGAGCCTGCTCCCACTCTTCATCCACCGGCGCAAATTTCTTTCCTTTCAGATAATCGAACGTCTTTTGATCCGGCTGGATGAGCCCTGCTCTCCCTCCCATTTCAATGGACATATTGCAAACCGTCATTCTCTCTTCCATCGAAAGACTGTGGATTGCCTCACCCCGGTATTCGATCACATGTCCAGTGGCAAAATCATGCCCGAACTTCCCGATGATCGTGAGAATAAGATCCTTGGCCGTCGTGCCTGCCGGAAGGGAACCGCTTACATTTATTTCGAGCGTTTTTGACTTGTACTGCTTCAACGTCTGAGTTGCCAATACATGCTCGACTTCACTCGTCCCAATTCCGAAGGCAAGCGCCCCGAACGCACCGTGAGTGGACGTATGGCTGTCTCCGCACACGATCGTCTGACCGGGCTGGGTCAATCCAAGCTCAGGTGCGATGACGTGTACGATCCCCTGGAATTCACTCTGCAAATCAAAAAGCTCGATTCCAAACTGCCTGCAGTTTTCCGCCAGCGCCTCCACCTGCTCCCTCGCAAGTTTATCTTGAAAAGGGGCGGAGCGGTTTCTCGTCGGTATCGCATGATCCATCGTCGCAAGGGTCAGATCCGGCCGCCGAACGGACCGTTTCTTCATCCTCAATCCTTCGAAGGCTTGGGGCGAGGTCACTTCATTCACCAAATGAAAATCGATATATAAGAGAGAAGGCAGTCCCTCTTCTTCCCGTACGACATGATTGTCCCAAATCTTTTCATATAACGTTTTAGCCACCCTTTTCCCCCCTATACGATATTCTCATTCTCCAACTCTCTTAATTGTTCTTCCTGAAGTCCCAGGAGCCGGAGATAAATCTCTTCATTGTGCTTGCCCATCCGTTCCGCGCCCGGTTCCTTCACCTTCCCCGGGGTACGGCTCAGCTTAGGAACAATGCCGGGCATCGGGAAATCCCCAAGATCCGGGTGCTCGACGTTGATGATCATTTCCCTTTCCTTATAGTGAGGGTCCTCCAGGATTTCCTTGGCTGTGTAAATCAGGCCTGACGGCACCCCTTTCTCTTCTAAAAGCTGCAGTGCATCCTTCGCATTAAGCGATTTGGTCCACTCCTCGATCAAAGAGTCCAAGAGTTTCATATTTTCGCCTCTGGCATGATGGGTTGCAAATCGTGGATCCTCACTCAGTTCCGGCTGCCCCATCGCCTCACATAAGCGTTTGAACACACCGTCGGCATTGGCGCCGATGACGATATAGGTTTTATCCAAGGTGAAATAAATATTGGACGGCGCGACACCAGGCAGGATATTCCCCATCCTCTCCCTTATGTAACCAGCCAGCATGTAATCCGGGATCAGGCTTTCCATGATCGAAAAGACAGATTCATAGAGGGCCGTATCCACCACCTGCCCCTTCCCTGATTTCGTTCGTTCATGGACAGCCACCAGGCACCCGATCGTGGCAAACAAAGCAGTAAGCGTATCCCCTATAGACACCCCAATCCTCGAAGGTGGGCGGTCTTTGAAGCCTGTCACATTCCGCAGGCCTCCCATCGCCTCCCCGACACTTCCGAACCCGGCACGGTCCTTGTAAGGTCCGGTCTGACCGAACCCTGACGTTCTGACCATGATTAATCTCGGATTGATTTTAGACAGGGTTTCATAAGAGAGATTCCATTTCTCCATCGTCCCAGGCCTGAAATTTTCGATGACGATATCCGCTTCTTTGACGAGTTCTTTTAAAAGATTCTGCCCTTTCTCTTCCCGAAGATTCAATGTGATTGATTTCTTATTCCTGGACTGGATCGGCCACCAGAGACCGACTCCATCCTTCGATTTCCCCCAATCTCTCATCGGGTCTGCCTTCCCAGGCGGTTCCACTTTGATGACCTCTGCTCCAAAGTCAGCAAGCAGCCGTCCGCTGAAAGGTCCCGCCAGCAATGTTCCAAGTTCTATGACCCGTAATCCTTCTAAAGGTAGCGTATGTTCTGTCAATTCCATCCCTCCTGTTTGAATTTTCTTAATCTTGTATACAAATTTAAACGCTTGTATACAATAAGTCAATAACTTATTTAAAAAAGGGCTAATATACCGCTTTCATTACATAAATATTGTATTTTTTAAAAAGTTTGTATACAATGAACGTGAGGTGTTGACATGGATGCATACGAATACATAAAAGGGGCCATTATCGACGGAAAGTTCGAACCGGGCATGAGGCTGGGGGAGGAATTTCTCGCAAAGGAATTAAACTTGAGCAGAACCCCCATCCGGGAGGCAATTAAACATTTGGAATCAGACGGACTGGTCGTTCCGTTAAAACGCGGGGTCGGAGTCAGAAACTTCTCAACAGAAGACATCCGTCAGATTTACGATTTGCGTACAATCCTTGAGGGCTATGCTGCGAGTCAGGCTGCCATTTACAGGACGGATGACGACATTCGAAAAATGGAAGAAGCAAACATCGTCTATGAAAGAGTCATCAATGAACATGTGGAGTCGGATATGGACAGCATCAAAGAAATCGTGGCCGTCAATCAACGATTCCACGAAGTCATCATTCAAGCAGCGAACAATGCCCATATCCACTTCCATCTCTCAAAGGTGGTGGTGGTCCCCATCGTATACAGATCATTTTATTGGTATAACGATTATCAACTTAAACAATCACTTGAGGTCCACAAAACGATCCTTCAAGCGATTCGCAACAAAGAACCGGAGCGCGCTAAAATTGCGATGCACGAACATATCTATCAAGGCCGCGATCATGTGTTGAAGCATTTGCAAGAAATAAAAAATAGTTGATTAAGAGGAGGAAACGAAATGATTGAGATCTGTGAGGTTGGGCCACGGGATGGTCTGCAAAATGAGTGCAAGATGGTTACGACAAAAGATAAAGTAAAATTGATTAATCGATTGATTGAAGCAGGAATCACTTACATTGAAGCCGTTTCGTTTGTAAACCCGAAAGTCGTTCCTCAGATGGCTGATGCAGAGGAAGTTCTCCTCCAGCTCCCGAAAGACAAGGGTATCAAATACGGAGGTCTCATCCTCAGCCGCTCGGGTCTCATTCGCGCGCTTCAAACGGATATCGATTATTTACACGTCGTCACTACGACAAGCGACACATTCAATCTTAGAAATGCGAAACGCACGGTCGATCAGGCTGTCACCGAATTGAGTCAGGTCATTAAAGAAGGCGTTCAGGCGAATAAAAAGGCCGTCGGAGTCCTCGGCACTGCATTCGGCTGCCCTTTCGAAGGGGAAGTCTCGCTGGATAAAGTACTATTTGCAGCTGAAGAGTTTATAAAAGCCGGCTGTACAGAGATTACCCTTGCAGATACAACCGGTATGGCAAATCCAATCCAAGTACAGTCAGTCGTTCAAACCTTCAAAGACCAATTCGGCGAAGACTTATCCTTAGGCCTTCACTTTCATAACACCCGCGGACTGGGACTTGCCAATACCCTGGCAGGCTACCAAGCCGGCGTACGCCGATTTGATTCCTCCATCGCCGGAATGGGAGGCTGTCCATTCGCCCCTAAAGCTGTCGGCAACGTGTGTACGGAAGATATGGTCAATATGTTTCATGGGATGGGTATTGAGACGAATACCGATCTTGAAAAGCTTTTGGAAACATCAAAATGGCTGGAAGGCATCATGGGGCGGCCTTTGGATGGGATGTTGATGAAGGCAGGGATTGCTTAACTAAAATCAAGAAATTAAAAGCCTGTGACCTTTTTGGTTACAGGCTTTGGGTGTTATAGTATCTATGCTTGTCAACTGTTTAGTAGTTGAACAATTTCTTTCGCTTTTTCCAGATGAATCCCTTCGATCGGACTATGATTTTTTCGCACAGCTGTACCAAAATGATAATAGCCTGTATTTACTGTTGAGTGAACAGAACAAATATTGCTTGCATTTAACCCACTTCCAACCAAAATTGAAATATGCTCAGATACTGTTTTCATTTCCTGTATGGTTTGCAAGCGACTGGAAAATTCACCATTTCCACCAGAAGTTAAAATCGTGGTTATTTCTTTGTATTGGGCTAATGTTTTTGCGGCCTGAACGGAATTGTTTGTAGAATCAATTGCCCGGTGAAATGTAACTTCCAATCCACTACATTCGGTTAATAACTCTTCAAGCATGTGGCGGTTGATTTCATGATTCTCATTCAGCACTCCTAGTACTACACCATTTGCACCTAATGAACGGATTATGTTTATATCATTTTTCATGATTAAAAAGTCGTCATAAGAGTAACAAAATGATTGACTATGCGGTCTTACCATCACATTGACCGGAATGCTTACACGGTTAACTACTGCGTCGATTAAGGAGTGACTTGGTGTTAAACCACCCTCTGTTAAAGCTGATACCAGCTCAATCCGATCTGCCCCTGATTGTTCAATTATTAAAGCATCTTCTAACGTTGTCGCAATAAATTCTATGTACATCGTATCAACCTTTCTTATACTGCTTTCTTTAAGCACAGGGACGGTTCTTGTGCTTCGGAAGCAAGAGAACCGTCCTTATAGTTCCCCGTAACTAAAATCTAGAAATTAAAAAGCCTGTGACCTTTTTGGTTACAGGCTTTGGTTGTTATAGATAATGACGGAATGACCCTATACTTCGACATCCTCTACCTCTTCAAGGATATTTTTCTTCAAAAGCATGAGCCCCCCTCTCTTCCGCAATCAAAAAAGAGCAGATTCATCAGCTGCCAACAAATAATTAATCCTTACTAAAATGTATATTCATTTCGCCCAGCAGTTGATAGAAAGATATGTCACTCATGGAGTTTAACCTGTGTTTCACAGTTGGAAATTCAAGTTCCCGGGTCGTTTGATTAGGGACAATGATACATGTTAAACCTGCCTCCACAGCAGCCGATGCCCCATTTGCAGAATCTTCAAAGGCAAGGCACTCTGAAGGCGATACATTTAAGTCTTCTGCTGCAAGCTTATATAAAGCAGGATCTGGCTTTACGAATTCAACATCGTCTGCCGTTCTGATTGTTTCAAAATAATCGATCAGATCAAGATTCGTTAAATGTTCCGTGACCCACTTTCTGTTCGAGCTTGATGCCAGTCCAATCCTTAGTCCTTCGGATTTAGCGCCCTTCAAGTATTCAAGGACCCCCGGCCGTGCTTCGAGCACGCGTACCCGTTCTGAAAATTTCTGCTGGTTTTGGGCTTTCAACAGCTCACGGTCTACCTTCACCGAGGCAAGTTCCCTTTCTAATAGATCAAAGATAGTGAATGTGCTTTTTGTACCGATATGTTCAATCCAATCGGCATAAGGAAATTTAAGACCATGGTCATTAAACATTTCTTGAAATATTTCCACATGAAGGGTTTCCGTATCTAAGATCAGTCCATCAAAATCAAAAATAACTGCTTTATACATTCCCTTCACCCTCTTTTATTCGTTTTGGTCTATAATATGTTCCAAACTCAATTTCACCCGTTCCGCAATTAAATAGTATTTGGAGTAATGGACAGGAGCATCATTTTCCCCGAAGATCACTTTATCCACCGATACGAGCAAATTTAAGCTATTCACCTTTAAGTGTCTTTGCAGTTCTTCATCGGGATGAACAAACTCCAAGTTCTTATTTACTCTTTTAAACTTTACTCCATAATCATCATGAATGATGGCGAAGGTTGAACTTTCAGGCGTAATTTTTTCTTCGATGCCAGGATAAAGGTCTGTCGGTAAATAGGCAAAGTCCAGACTTAACTCCTGGTCATTGCGATAAACTTTCCTAACCAGTTCTATATATTCATCGTATCGTTTTTCAAAAATCCGGTCTAAATCTTCATTACTATTCACTCTCTGGATGGAAATGACATCTTTCGTGATGGTATCATTATCGGTCGTCAGCCCTTCTGAAAAACCTTGCAAATCCAACAGATGAATTTCTTTTCGTGGAGCGCTTACAAATGTTCCTTTACCTCTGGCAATTTTCAGCGTACCTTCCTCCACTAATTCCTTGATGGCACGTCTGATGGATATCCGGCTGGCATTAAATATATCTCCCAGCTCTTTTTCAGTGGGGATTCGATCTCCTTCTTTTAATCCATTGTTATCAATATATTGTTTAAGGCCAGTCATGATTTCTTCATATAAATAATGCTGTAGATTGTCTTTTTCCATTGTCAACGCCTCAATATCTCAATTTTACAATAATTATACATGAACCACGGTTGAAATAAAATGAATTACATTTTTGCAGGGTAGCCAAATCCTCCATATACTTGACATGTGTTTTCAGCTGAGACTGTCCCTTTTTCAATTGCCTTTTCGATGTCGTTACTCTTCACATATTCGGTTAGAAAACCTGCAATCAGGCTGTCCCCTGCCCCCATTGTATCGACCACTTCTATGCTGTGCAATGTTTGTTTGTAGATGGTTTGATTATGAACAAATACCGCAGGCTCCCCTCCCCGTGTCAACCCGATTATTTCAAAGCCAAACGGTGCAAGGCTTTCAACAAATTCATTCAGTTCTGTTTGTGATAATTCTGCAGCCGAGAAGAAAGCATAAGATACATACGGGGCAATAGAAGAGATATAGTCCAGATCTTTTCGATTTGAAAAATCATACGATATCTTAATCTCTTTCGAAATCCTATCCAGTTCACTTTCCATGGAAGAATAGCAGCTTACATGGCACAGGTCGAATTGTTTAAGGTAGTCCACTTCTTCCGGAATAAGCTGGATTTTAAAGCGATGTTGGACAGTGTCTTTAGGTCCGCCGACAAATACCCTGTCGTTCTCTTCTGTAAGCGCCACTCTCGGCTGACCGGTAATGCCGATAGCCTCCCGTGAGAATCGGAAGTCTACCCCTTCTTCCTGCAGTGCTGCCTTTATATGATCAGCAGGTCCATCTGTAGCAAAAATACCAATATAAGCAACCGTGCTTGCGCCATTGCGTTTCGCATTTACAGCGACATTCACACAATTCCCGCCCGGAAAATATTCGTTACGATCCAAATAGCAGTCTACAACATTGTCACCAATCGTAATTAGTTTCATAGGTTTCTATCCTTTCACCGAGCCTTCTGATAAGCCTCGGACTAAATATTTTTGTAGAACAATCAATAGAATAACCATCGGTACTGATGCAATCACCATTCCAGATAATAAGACACCCCAATCGGTTCTTAAAGCATCCCTGAAGACCATCAAACCGGATGGAATCGTTTTCAATTCACTGGAATTGATAAAGACAGTCGCAAATAAAAACTCATTCCATGCATAGAAGGCGTTAATAATGACGGAAGTAATGACGATCGGGATGGACAAAGGCAAGTAAATCCTCCAATAGATCCCAAACTCGCTGCATCCATCAATCAAAGCAGATTCTGATAGCTCTTTTGGTACAGTGATGAAAAAAGCGCGGATGAGGATAATCGTAAGAGGAAGCCGGTAAGCCACATACGTTAAAATTAACGCCCATCTCGTATCAATTAAGTTAAAGAATGTTAGAATCTCAAACAAAGGTATGAGAGCAACCTCCGGATTCATCATTAAACCGCCAATGATGAATAGAAGGGCTGCATCAATCCAGCGGTTCCGGTACCGGGCAAGAACAAAGGCAGCCATCGTACCTGACATCACCGTAAAGAGGATTGAAAAACCAGTAACATACGCACTATTCAAGAAGTAGTTTTGAATCCCATTTTCCCAGGCCGATGCGTAATTTTCAAAATGCCATTCACTCGGAAGTGCCCAAACATTTGTATAAATTTCCTGATAACTTTTAAAAGAAGAGACAAACATCCAAAAAAGCGGGTATAGAATCATCAAGGCGAAAATCAATAATCCAAGAAAAACGATGTTTCTGGATATACGCGTTTTGAGCGGCATGTAGTTTCTTTGGGCAGCCGGTACCATTGGTTTTTCAGTTGCAAGATTTTCTAGTTTCATCTTCAATCCTCCTTTCCTGTTTTAGACACTTTGATCTGGACTAATGCAAAGATCGCTGACAACAAAAACATCAGTGTAGCGATTGAAGAAGCATACCCCATATTGTCCTTAAAGAATCCATTTTGATACATATGGACGGCTAGTGTCATCGAACTGTTGCCAGGTCCGCCATTGGTTAGAATATAGGGTTCATTAAAGACCAGGATGGAACCAGTGACAGTAATCAGCAAATTGACAAACATGGTTTCCTTTACTTGAGGGAGTGTAATGTGAAAGAACTGACGGACTTTCCCGGCACCATCTATGTGGGAGGCTTCATACAATTCAGCAGGTATTTTTTGGATAGCGACAATGAACAGCATCGTGATCAAGCCGATACTCTGCCATTGTGACATGGCAATAACACTGTAGATAGCAGTCGTGGAGTTGCCAAGCCAAGGTTTTGCAAGGTCACCGAGTCCGATTAACTCCAGAAAACTGTTTAACAAACCGATTTGCGGATTATATACAAAGCCAAACAACAGCGCGATGACCGAAATGGAGATCATAACAGGAATAAAATAAATGACCCTCAGTGCTGGAGCGACTCTCCGAAACAACTTATCTTCTAAAATACTTGCCAGTATCAAGGCAAAGAATATCTGAAAGATCACCGATATCGCTCCATATTTCACATTGTTCAAGAATGCGATCCCGATCACATCATCCCGGAACAATTCTTTTATATTACTTAAACCGACAAACTCTTTTGAATCTGAAAACACATTGAAATCAAAGAAGCTGTTATAAAAGTTTTGAATGAGTGGTATGTAAATGAAAATACCTAAAAATAGGACGGTTGGCAGAAGGAATAAAATTGGCGTAATAGACATTTTTTTAACATTCATGTGTGTCACCCGCTTTCACGATAATGAGAAAGCCCCGACACCCGAATGTCAGGGCCCTCCTTTTTACTCACTCATTTTCGCTGCTTCAGTTTGAACCTCTTTCATAATATCTTTTGGTGTTTTTTGTTTCGTTGCGAGTTCCTGACCGCCTCGCATGAAGATATCCGCAATCGAAATATCAACCGCATTATCAAACCATGGTGCTGTATTGGATGCGTCTAACACAATTTGATACGCTTCATAGCTGGTAGGACTCGTATTCTCTTCGGTGACACCATTTTTCACGGCATTTAATTGGCCGTCTGCTTTCGTAAATTCCTGGGCTGTTTCCTCAGAAGTCAAGAATTTCAGGAATTCAACCGCTTCTTCAGGAGCATCTTTGCTAAGCATCCAGCCTTCAGGAGCCCCCGTCAGGGAATCCGCTCGTCCTTCTCCATCCGTTACTTCAGGGAAGTTGAAGAAACCAATTTCTACATCCCCAATCTCTTGAACCAACCCTACTTCAGCAAACTGCATATAGAGAACCGGCACTTCTCCAGCAGCAAACATATTACGTGCAGCTTCATGATCAATGGCAGTGGAGACTTCTCCCATATAATCCGTCAGCTCTTGGAACATCTTTAACCCTTTAATATATCCTTCATCAGTATAAGGTGAATCACTTTCCAGCTTATAGTCTGCCTCGCGGATTTCAGGATCCACTACGCGGTCAAAGATCGTCCCCATATAGTGGGAAATAGCCCACGCATTTGTTAATCCTTCAACAAGAGGAGTTTCATAGCCAGCCGACTTTAATTGATCCAATGCTTTAAGCATCTCATCGTAAGTCTTTGGAACCTCAATATTATTTCTTTCAAAGATTTCTTTGTTGTAGAAGAAGGCTTTTCCATCTACTGTGAAAGGAATACCATATGTTTTATCATCAAAGGTAAACCCTTGATACTGGGATTCAAGAATATTCCCGCTCCATTCTTGATCTTCACTAATGATATCATCTAGTTCTTTTATCCTGCCAGAGCTTACTAGATTTTCAGCAAAAGAGTCTGACCATGAAGAGAAAATATCAGGCAGGCCATCATTTGATACTAAAACTCTAACCTTTTCTTTATAAGAGTCATTTAAAACAGAATCGACATTAATGGTGACACCAGGATGCGATTCTTCAAACTCTTTGATTTTCTCATCATAGAATGATTTTCTGGGCTCATTTGGCCAACGGTGAAAGAAATCAATAACGACCTCCCCTTCTTTAGATGCGGAACTTGATTCAGATGAGTTACAACCTGCCAGAAGACTGGCAGCGGTAAAGCCTACTAGAAGAAAGCTCAACATTTTTTTCACTATTATCCCCTCATCCATACCGTTATTTTTTAATAGATTTTACACCAAGTGAATAACAATTAATACTCCATTTTCCACATGTATCTTCTAACAGACAACGGGTGGCCAGTATGTTCGGCCAAACCATCTGCATACAGGCGCATGACAGGACCTGCCAGGGCTGGACCAAAATACTCTTTCAAATCATCATCCACACCGCTGTAATCGAATTTGCTGACGTCCACCACTTCTACTTTCTCACTGTATTTTGTGACGAAATCCAGCGCACGCTGATCTAAAGGCTTACTTGGACCCTCACCTACAATCAACAGGAATGGAACATCATAATCCGTGATTTCAAACGGCCCGTGGAAGTATTCACCTGAATGAATCGCATTTGAGTTGATCCATAACATTTCCATCAGCAGACAGCTGGTGAATGAGTATGCATGGTGATAATAAGCGCCGCTTGCCATCGTATAAATGGTTTTCTCTCTCTTATTCCGCTTACCGAAGTCAAAAGCCGCCTCTTTATGCTTCTCCTGATTCGTTTCGATTAATCCTTCAAGATTGCTTAACTGTTCAATTCCTCGATCATACTTTTCGTCACCTGTAAGGGTTTTTAACAATTTGAAAATAAATGTGTAATAAATACCGATTTCTCCATCGATGGCATTTGATCCATCTTTGTAATTGTAGTGAAGGACGTATTCTGCTTCTTTGCAAAGCGGGGATTCCGTATCCATAGAGATGGCAACAGTGACAGCACCTATATTTCTGGCATATGTAGCTGCTTTGACTGTTTCCGGTGTTGTTCCAGAGTGAGAACGCAAGATAACCAGACTGTTTTCATTTAACCCTTTAGGTTCGGAATGGACAAATTCGTTAGAAGTATAAACGAAGCTTGGTTTTCCAGTATCTTTCGTAACGAAGTAGTCACCAAACGATAAGGATGCCATTGATCCGCCGCAAGCGACGAAAAATACATTTTGAATATTTTTCTTCTCAATTGCGCTAATGGCGTTTTGGATCTGATTAACATGTTCTTGTTTCATTCCCTCCTTTCCATTATTTTTGATTGCTGATTGAGATAATGAATGTGTCATGAAAAGCACCTCCGAGATTTTATGATGTTATGTGACATCATATTGATAATTATAATACGTCATATGACGTTATATGTAAACAGTTTATTTATAATTTTCATACTATTTTAAATATACAAATTACGACAGATTCTGCAGTAGTATTTCAAGTCAGCACACGAAATAGCCCAATGTAATGGCATAAAAAAGACGTGCTTCTTTTGTTTTAAAAAGAAGCACGTCTCATTTCCTATACTCTACCTGGCTTAATTTTGATGGTTTTTTGAAGCAGCTTACCTTACTTCTGGGCTTAGTATTATGTCGGAAGTATCTTTGCTTGGAGAATACTTTCGTTAAAAAATCTTCCCCGGGAACCACCACCCTTGTTGGCTTAATAGAGATCTTTCAATACATTTCGAGTTTATTATCTGCAGTCATTATGGGTTGAATCAATATTTCATTGGTTATAGTTCATCTACCGGCAGGGACGGCCCCGCCGTTGACCCGTTACGGGAAACAGAATGATTTCTTGTGGGCAGAACCTTTTACATAAACCCAGAAAACCACAATCCCAAAGTCGTCCCAATATAATTCCCAATAATATACCCCAACGTCCCCACCACAAGTATCGGACCAATCAAATCCTTCCACCCTTTCGCAATGGCCATCGCAGCAGCAGTTGTCGGCCCTCCGACATTGGCATTGCTGGCTAGAAGGATTTCTTCAAGGTCATACTTTAATAGCTTTCCTGCTATCAAAGACACAGCCATATTCACTACGACAATAATGAACACAAATACAAGAAGCAGCGGAGCATTTTGAACAATGAGTGGGATCGATGCCGGAATACCGATCACCACAAAGAACAAGTAAATGAGGAACGTACCGATTTCCTGGCTTCCATTGATCGATTCAAAGTACTTCGGAAACAAGGCCAGTGCCAGGAATGTCAATGTCGTCAACATTAAGTACTGGTCGCCGAACAATCCATTCAGCAAATTGAGAAAGAAAGACGTCCCCTCACCAGAAGGAATCACTCCGTCCAGGAATTCGGCGATTTTAAACGAAACCATCACGAGAAGGAAGGCAGTCCCTACAGACAACGCAATATCCTTTAGAGAGATATCCTTTCGCTCCCAAAAGCTTTCCGCAAGGGTCTTTCCCTCTTCTTTCATTCTTCCGCTCTCCACTTTTTCCACATGAGGTGCGTTAAAGCGTCTTCTGAAAAAGCTCATAGCCGGAATCATCATCAGAACGATGAAATAAATCGCCATCATTAAATTGTCTGCGACCACGGCGGAAGAAACCATTTCCCCAGGTGCTTCGAACTTAGCTGCCATAGCTGCAAAATTGACCCCGCCACCAACATAAGAGGCACTGAGCATGGCGCCAATTTTATCAAGGACTGGTATATAATCCTTTAACAAAAAGAAACTGATGATCACCCCTGCGACCGTTCCGATCGAGCTGATCAAGAAAAGAATCAACAGCCTCCCGCTTTCCTGCCAGATTTTCTTAAAGTTCACATGGAAAAGCAGCAGCGGAATCGCAAGGGGAATGATAAATGTCCAGACAGCATCATAAACCGGTGATTCTGTTGGAATAACTCCCGTATTTGATAGAATAATAGCACCTATCAGCGCCACAATGGCACCAGAAATCTTCGCCGCCCAACTGTAGCGCTGTTCTAAAATAATGCTCATCGAAGCCCACACCACAATAATTCCCCACAACGTCACATAATCCTCTGCTTTAATTAAAGTCTGCTCCAAAACGTTTCCTCCTTTTTACAGTTTTTCTCACTATCCATATAGTACCTATATCAGGTGGAAAATTCAAAATATTGGTGATAGTGGAGAACGTAAAAATATCAACACCGATTGAGTAATCCACTACGTTTTCCAAATCGTGTATACTATATTTAGACCAGATTAAACCATTAGGAGGAAGATACCTTGTCTATAGCTGCCTACTCAAAGTTCAATCAATTTAAAAATAAAATCCACTCATTATCCGAACCGACAACAAATGAATCGCTTATAAATGAAACATTCCTATTAGAAAAAGATACCAAGAAGAAACTCGAAATCTACTATGCTCCTTTTGAACACCTAAACGAGCAGGCGAAAGTCGTCATCGTCGGGATCACTCCTGGCCTACATCAAATGAAAAAGTCATTTGAAACAGTATGGAATTTGAAAGAAGAGAACCTCAAAGACGAAGAAGTCTTACACGAAGTTAAAAAGAACTCAAGCTTTGAAGGCCCGATGAGAAAAAACCTCATCAACATGTTGGATGAACTTAATCTTCCCAATCACTTAGGGATTTCATCCACAAGTGAGCTATTTGAATCATCCAGCCATTTGGTGCAAACAACTTCCATACTTCCCTATCCCGTTTTCTATAATGGTAAGAACTACAGCGGCTCGACTCCCAACATTGTGAAAACAGAGGTACTTCGGGAATACATTCTTCAATCGTTCCCAAAAGAGATGGATCATATGAATCATCCACTGATTGTTCCTTTAGGTGTGAATGTTTCAAAAGCCCTGTCCTATCTTGCCGAAGAAGGTCTTATTGATTCTGCGTCCATCTTAAATGGCTTTCCTCATCCTTCTGGAGGAAATGGGCATCGACATAAGCAGTTTGCTGATTATAAACAAGGTATGATCGAGTGAATCCAGCCAAGAGATTTTACCACCCTTGCCATCTTTTTTACCACTCTCCGCCAAGGAAGTTACCACTCTCTGCCAACACGTTTACCAATGGATAAAAAAGCCCTACAGATTAACATTCTAGTAATCTGATAGGGCTTTTATTGTTAAATTTACTACTTAGAGTGGTTACTGAAGTAATCGAAGATTATCTTTCTAGATCCTTCATAAATATCTTGCTCAGTCCATCTATAAGGAACAGGTTCTTCGCCGTATACCTCTAAAAGCTTTTCATTTAGTTCTTTTGGGAAGGGAAGCCAGGTTTTGTAACCCATCCAATAATAGTATTCTTCAATCTTCTGAATCTCTTTTGGGGTTAATGTAGCCATATCAAGGTTACCTGACTAACCCATGGCGCTCACGCATAGAAACTTCGCCATCTAGGAGAATTTGATAGGAGTCATGAATAATACGATCTAAGATTGCTTCCGCAATCGTTTCATTTCCTAGCTTTAAATGCCATCCACTAGGATCTATCTGTGAACAGAATATTGTGGAACACACTTTATGACGAGCTTCTGTGATTTCCAAGAGGATTGCTGCTTCATCCGTTGTTAAATCTGTTAATAGCCACTCATCTAAGATAAGGAGATCTACTTTCGTATATTTTTTTATGCTCTTCCGATAGCTTCCGTCTGCTGCTAATTTAGCGAGTGAGAGTTCATCCAGTAATTCTGGTAAACGAATATATTTAACGTTGAAAAACTGTCGACAAGCAGATACTCCGAAGGCAGTAGCCATGAATGACTTTCCTGAACCTGTAGGGCCTTTTAATATAATATTGTGACTATCAAGGATATAAGTACAACTAGCCAGCTTCAAAATCAACTCTTTGTTTAGTCTTCGATCCGCATGATATTCTAGGTCTTCAACACATGCATTGGAGTTAAGAAAAGTCGCTGTTTTAATTAATCGTTGAAGCTTATTGCTCTTTCGACGGGCATGTTCTAAATCTACAAGTAAACTAAATCGATCTTCAAAAGTCATTTTTTGAAACTCTTTATTTGCTGCTTGTTCCTTATAGGCTTCCGCCATTCCACTTAGTTTCATTTCAATTAATTTGGTTAATGTTTGTTCATTCATCATTTATCCGTTCCTCCATAGTAAGAAGCTCCACGTGTAAAGCCATAATTATTTTGATTGATTTCTGTTTTCCGTTTCAATTCTTGCTCTGCGTCATTCTTTTTGTTCGTCTTCAGTAGCGTTTGAATACTTTTGACCGTTGGTCTTTTAGTCATTGAAAGCACCATTTTACAAGCACGTTCAATCTCATATTTACTGTAGCGACGCTCAAACTTTTTCAATGAAAATATGGACTGTAGGGCTAGCTTCTCTGTCTGTGAAGTATCAAGAAGATATCGAATGACCCTTAATGTTGATTCTCCGATATTTTCTGCCCATTCAACCGCAGCTTCTGGGGTTTGATCAACGAATAACTTGTGATTATCTGGCATGTGGTCAGGTAGAGTGGTAGTCTGTCCAAATTTCCCATATAATCGTTTATGAGAGGCAATTCTCATATGGTTAAAAAATACTTCTATGAGGTTATCTGACACTCTCACCTCGACTTCTCGATTGATATATTCGTATGGAACGGAATAAAACATACTATCAAAGGAAACGTGATAGTCAGGGGCTACATTTGTCTTTTTCCATTCAGACATTTTATAAGGTGCTGCTGGAAGGGGAGAAAGGGCAAATTTCTCCTCTTCTTCAAAGGCAGACAAACGAGACCCTTTTTTTCGAGTAAAGGGTCTTTTATTGAACTCATCTAATTTCTTCCTAACCTCTTCGTTCAGTTCATCAATAGTAAAGCAATGCATATTTCTTAATGCTGCAATAATCCATGTAGAGATAACTCCTACCGAACCTTCTACACTAGCTTTATCCTTAGGCGTACGCACTCTCGCTGGCATGACGACAGTGTTGTAGTAGTCCGCCATCTCTTTGTAGGCAGGATTCAATATTAATTCACGGGTCGTATGCTTCGTAACGCTCGTTTTTAAATTGTCTGGAACGACAATCTGGGTCGTGCCACCAAAATACTTATAGGCATTATTGTGAAGGGTAATCCATGAATGTGAATCCATAGATAAACTTGCTTCTGCATATGAAAATTGGCTGCACGGCAGGGTGGCAACGAACACATAGGCCTTTACTTTTTCTCCAGTGTCTCTATCAATAATGAAAGCTGTGGAACCTGCCCAATCGACTTCCATGATTTCACCTGGTTTTCTTCGAATGCGCAAAGTGGCTTTATACTTATCCGCATAATGACTATAGTGCCGCAAAAAACTTCGATAAGAGTATGGAATCTTTTGATTTGCTCTACACTCAGCTTCATATTCATGATGGAGAAGTGAGAGTGTCACATTCGGCTTAGCCAACTCTTCATGAATATAGTCAAAATTCAAAGGATGTCGCCCGTGATTATTGCAGACAGAATGAGCCATTAGTGCATAACTTTGAGCCACCTAATGCGGACGAGAAAGCCACCAAGTGCGGAGTAGTGAGCCACTTGTGCTATAGAAATTAATACCTCCCTGTATAATTGAGAAGCATGCGTTACCGCATGACAATTCTTTTATAGGGAGGTTTTTTTTGTGATTAATTGTCGGAAGATTCTAGATCTTCATTTAGAGGGGATGAGTCAGCGTACAATCAGCGCTAGCACGGGTCATTCAAGGAATACGGTAGCTAGTGTGATCCAAACGGCAAAAGCAAGAGGAATACAATCACTTAACGACACGATGACGAATGCTTGGCTAAATGATTTTCTGTTTCCTGAGAAACAAGCAGTCGAGAAAGGCTATTATCCGGTGGACTGGGAAAGGGTGCACAAAGAACTTCAAAAGAAAAATGTTACGTTGAAATTATTGCATTACGAATATGCAGCTGAAGCACGCTTGGGAAAGAAGATTCCCTATGCGTACCGTACATTTACTGAAAAATACGGGAATTATGCAAAGAAATATAAAACGACGATGCCAATTCGTCGTAAACCTGGTGAAATTATGGAGGTTGATTGGGCAGGATCTACGCTAACCCTTCAAGACCGGGCCACAGGTGAGAAGATACCAGTGTATGTGTTTATCGCTACACTTCCTTATAGTCAATATAGCTATGTTGAGGGCTTTATAGACATGAAATCTCCGAGCTGGCTTACTGCCCACATTCATGCATTGGAGTATTTTAGAGGCGTACCTGAGACGGTGGTGCCAGACAACTTAAAAACAGGTGTGATCAAACCTCTACGAGGTGAACCGATTTTGCAGGAAGCATATCGAGAGCTAGCTGATTATTATCATACAGTGATAGTTCCAAGTCGTGTCCGGAAACCGAAGGACAAAGCAAGTGTTGAAGGAACAGTTGGCTTTATTTCCAGACAGATTATAGCTGCTTTACGCAATTATCCTTTTTTTCATTTAGAAGATTTGAACCAACACATTTCAGAAAAACTTGAAGAGATTAATACTACTGCTTTTCAAAAACGTCCAGGCTCTCGTAGAGAAGTATTTGAGGAAGAGGAGAAGCCCTACCTTCGCTCTCTTCCTCGCACACGTTACAAATTGACGGAATGGAAAACAGCTAAAGTTCAACCGAACTACCACATCCAGGTTGATCGCATGTATTACTCCGTCCCCTATGAGTACGTCCGGGAGCAGGTAGAAATTCGCCTAACACCAGATCTACTTGAATTTTACTTCAAAGATGTACGGATTGCATCCCATAAGCGCTTAACAGGCGATATTGGACAATATTCGACCTCAGTAGAACATATGCCTGATCATCATCGTTTGTATTTAGATCATAATCCAGAGAACAACCGTGCTTGGGCCAAAAGCATTGGTCCATCCATGGAAAAGTTCGTTGGTTTAATTTTTGAACAAAACGCAGAGAAAAAAGCATTGTCCATTGTGAGCGCTCTTAGAAATATAGCTGAAAAATATGAGCCAACGACGTTGGAAAAGTCAGTAGATACTTTACTAGTCATATCAAGTAACCCAACTCTTTCAGTTCTTAAGAGTATTCTAGACCGCGAGGCTAAAAGGATTCCGCCGGAATCACCTGCCGAAAAGTCAAAAGATATGACTAATGATTTTGGATTTGTGCGTGGTGCAGCTTATTTTGGAAAGGAGCGTTCTAAATGAATCAGGAAACTTTACGAAAACTAACCGAAATGAAAATGGGTGGTATGGCAGATATTTATCAGCAACAGAGCCAAAACCGCGAATATCAAAGAATGGATTTTGATGATCGCTTTCAGCTTTTAGTAGATCATGAATATGATCGCAGACGTTCAAATAAATTAGAGCGCCTGATCAAACAGGCAACGTTGAATGAACCTTCAGCTGCCATTGAAGACATCGAATATAATCCAGATCGAAAACTGAATAAGCAACTCATCTTAGAACTAGCAACAGGAAATTATATTCAACGACACCATAACATTATCCTTATGGGCGCTTCAGGAAACGGAAAAACATGGATCGCAAATGCCTTTGGTGTTCAAGCATGTCGTCAGTTTTATAACGTTAAGTACATTCGTCTTCCTGAACTATTAGATGAGCTGACAGTGGCTAAGTTCGAAGCAGACGGAAGCTTTCGGAAGTTGATCCAAAAATACCGGAAAGTAGATGTATTAATACTGGATGAATGGTTATTAACTGAACTTCCTGAAGAACACGTGATGCTTATATTGGAAATTATTGAGTCAAGGCTCAAAAGAGCCTCTACCATATTCTGTTCACAGTTTTCCCCAGAAGGATGGCACGCTAAATTAGGACAAGCTCAAGTAGCTGATGCCATTCTTGATCGTATTATTCATGATTCCTATCACATCATGGTCGATGGAGAGATTTCAATGCGTGAACGCCATGGATTGGTGGGATCTTCATGATTCCTGTCGAAGTAGAGAACCGTATAGCCACGTATTTTTTTCATCGTTTTCTTCCTGAAGAAGTAATCGAGCAGATTGTAGAACTCCTTCTGCCCCTCTGTCTGGAAGCTGATGAAGAGGATGTTTTTGATAATTTAGTTTTGAGCCACTTTTATAATTAGTGATCATATAAAAAATGAGCCACATGATTTCCAATTCTAGTAACCTCTCTTATGATAGAAAGTGACCAAACTTACTACATAGTCGAGGGGAAGAAAAAGGATGATCGAAATGGCTCAATTCTATAATATCAAATTCTTAAAAGAGGTTGAAGGTTTATCACAAAGGCAAATTGCGACAAAACTTGGGGTATCTCGCAATACCGTAAGTAAGTATTTATCCCAAAATGCAGCTCCTACCACTGTATTAAGAAAAAGAGTATATAGAACAAAAGAATACTCCGCAGAAACTAAAAGAGTCATCCCAATTATTGATCAGTGGTTGGAAGATGATCAAAAACATTGGAAAAAGCAAAAACATACTGCAATTAAAATTTACAAAAGATTAGTAGACGAATACGACTTTAAAGGGTCAGCTTCTAACATACGTAAGATAGTAGCCAAACGTAAGAAAAAGATCCAAGAAGTTTTCATTCCACTTGATTTTCAACTCGGCCACCAATTTCAATTCGACTGGGGAGAGGCCGATATTATTCTTCAAGGTAGGACACAACGCATATTCCTCTTTTGCGTTCAGCTTTCCGCCAGTCGAATGCGGTTTGTGAGAGCCTATATTCATGAAAAACAGGAAGCATTCTTGGATGGGTTTGTCCATGCCTTTGAATTCTTTGGAGGAATTCCAACGGAAGGACTACTTGATAATCTTAAAACAGCAGTTGTGAAAGTCCTTCAAGGAAGAGATCGATTAGAACAAGAAACCTTTGTCGGTCTTCAGGCTCATTATGTGTTTAAAGCAGAGTTTTGTAATCCCGCAAGTGGAAACGAAAAGGGACGGATTGAAGGAACTGTAGGATACATAAGGAGAAATGCCCTGGTTCCATATCCAGAGGTTCAAACCATAGAGGAATTAAACCAATACCTTACGGACTGGTGTTTCAAGGAAGCAAGCAGGACTCACGTACCAAATAAATCTGAGACTGTACTTGAAATGTGGGAGAAAGAAAAGAGCTATTTATCGCCTCTTCCTCCAATCCGTTTCGAAGCGTGTAAACTCTTATCATGTAAAGTAAATAAAACATCGCTCATAACTGTTGATACCAATCGTTACTCTGTTCCTTGTCGATTCGCTGGCCAAGAAGTTTGGGCAAAAATTTTTGTCGACCGAGTAATCGTAGTGGCTCAAAACCAAGTGATCGCTGAACACGTTCGCTCATATGAAAGAAATCAAATGATTACGGTTCTTGATCATTATTTAGAGATATTACTTAAGAAACCAAGAGCCATTAGAGATGCGCATGCATTCCAGACTACTGAAGTACCTGATGTATTCAAGCGTTTCCACCTAAAAATGCGTGAACAAGAAGGTGCCGCAGGAGACAGGAAATTTATCCGACTACTCCTTCTTCACCGTGATATTGGGATGGAGAGGTTAACAAATGCCTTTTTAGAAGCAGAAAAAACGCAAGTTTTCCGATATGAGGTTGTACACGAAATAATTCAAAAGCTCACCAATCAAGATATATCATTCCAGCCTCTCCCGACGGACCAAACGCCTATTAGCCTCCTAGATTATAAAGTTAGTAAGTCTAATATTGAACAATATGGACAACTTACAGGAGTAAATAACAAATGACAACTGAACTTTTATTAGACCACCTTACTAAAAAACTTCGGATTCCCATGATCGCTGCCCAATATCGTTCACTCGCTAGAGAAGCTGAAGAGCGTAATTTCACCTATGAAGAGTACCTGTTGGCTTTATTAGAAAGTGAATCTGAATCTAGAGAAGAGAATCAAAGACAAAGAAGGCTTAAGCAAGCGGCATTCCCTATCCACAAAACATTAGATAGTTATGATTTTAGTTTGATGCCCAGTTTGAATAAAAACCGGTTTCTTACCTTGTCCAAAGGGGATTTTGTGGAGAAAAGGGAAAACATCATTTTTTTAGGAAACAGTGGGACCGGAAAGTCCCATCTCGCAACGGGAATTGGCATTGAGATGATTAAAAATGGCTATAAGGTAAAATTTATCTCAGCAGCTGAGCTAGTAGAAGAACTCCTATTAGCTAATGAAGAATACAAGCTTGGAGCCTTGGAGAAACGGTGGCTCAAAATTGATTTAATCATTGTAGATGAACTTGGATATGTACCATTTACCAAGATAGGAGCTGAGTTACTGTTCCAATTTTTTGCCGGACGATATGAACGTGCGAGCGTAATGATCACTACTAATCTAGAATTCACAGAATGGACGTCCATCTTCGGAGACGAAAAGATGACAGCAGCTCTGCTTGATCGACTTACCCATAAGGCCCATATTCTCCTACTCAACGGAGAATCGTACCGGTTTAGACAATCTATGAAACAAAAAGATGAAAGTAATAAGTAAGAGTGCGACGCGAGGGATTTAGGGGGGTGCCCCTCGGGGCACCCCCCTAAATCCCCATGCATCCCACATATATGGTAATAACTCAGGAAGAAGTGGCTCACTTTTGAAGTGATCGCTCTGGCTCAAATCAAAGTTGACAAATACAGAGGAAGATTTAGACCAGGATGATCTTGTCAGACAAGCTGTTACAATTATCGAAGCTCAGTTAGAAGGAAAGAGTTTTAAGTAACTCACACAGCCATCGAAGTAACTAATTTCGATGGCTGTTTTAATACATAATGGAGATATTGGCTCTATGCAATGCATTAAGTGGCTCTATTATCCGCACTTGGTGGCTCAAAAGTCCGCTCAAGCGGCTCTTTCCTAATGCAATACTCAGCCCGGAAGCCTCCAATGTCTTCTCAGGAAAAAGAAATTCCTCAATCCATTTATCCGTCATTTCTTCCTCTAACGGACAGACTAGCCCCTTCTTTTCGGCCAGGCCGATGATCTCAGTTACTTTTTGACGAGAATGACCAGTACTTGAGGCTATACCTCTAAGGCTGATTCCCTCATCGTGTAACTCCAATACCTTTCGATAATGAATCATACAAAAAATACCTCCTGTATATTAATGACACACCCGAAGGTGTGTGCTCACTAATTATACAGAAGGCATAGTGGTAAACAGCTTGTCATTTGCTGGTACATTCCTTGTCACTAGGTGGTAAATAGAATGTCATTGGTGGTACAATTCACTGGCCGTAATCATCGAGAAAATTGAAGCTTATTTTAGAAGTGTTCAACTCGTTTAAGAAAAGATAGATAAGACCATAGAGATAACTAATCTCATAGATATTAATTATTTGAGGACAGGTATCTCTATGGTTAATTCTATATAGGAAATTGTAATGAAATATCAAACCATAAAAAATCATTCAGGAACTCTCCTGAATGATTTTAAATCAACATTAGAAACTATGTTCCAAATTTCCCTGCTCCTCTTTCTTAAGACTTTGACTTTGATGATACTCCACTGCTTTCAGCGTTGTAGTAAACTCCACTGTCGAATCTATATCTTGAACCAGCTTTTGCAATTCCTCTACATCCGTATAAAAGAATTCTTTTCTTAGGTTAATTTTATTAACTCGGTTAGTCTCAAGCCTTTGATGAAGTTCTTGTTCTAATTCTACTGCATTGTCACTGAACACCATCGCATGAACATCAAATTTGAACGGAACCGAGGCATCACCAAGCTCATCTATTCGATCCATTGGATTCAATCTTCTCGTCATACCGACTTTGAATGTCTTTTCTCCAAACGAACCTAAATTAGATATGATATAAACATATCCAGCCCTTCCGTTTGCTCTCTTAACAATTTCTTCTTTTTGTTCTTCAAGTTGATCCACTTGAGTCTGAAGTTCTAGTAATCTTGCTTGAAGTGCTGCGATTTTATCAATGTCTACCTCTTTTTCAAGAAGGGCCTTGTTCTTAGCCATTTCGTTCAAGTATTTCTCTTCTTCCTTTTCAATTTTCTTTCTTTCCTGTTCCAACTGTCTTTTTTCTTCAGCCTCTTGACGCATTTGTTCTTTGATTCGGCGCTGTTCTTCTTTTTCCTTTTCCTTCTGGATATAATACTTATATTCTATTCTGATTGCATTAATGTATAACGGCTCCAACTCTGATAGAAAACGAGTGATGGTTGATAAAATACTCGCATTTCCTTCCCCGCAAATGATTAAGTACTTATTGATTAGGGCTTTCGTGTTTTCTTCTGCTTTCTCGATATTCGAGTAACTTAAAGTGTATAAGATGTTTTGTAGCTCAGCCTGCAATCCTATTACCATCAGATTATAGATTGTCTGATTGGCTTTTGTTGTATAACGGGATTGATAAGTTTTCAACAGATTCTTGATTATTCGATTATTGGCTGTCATTTCTTTCCGAAGTAACTTGGAATCCTTATGGTGAAGGTCTAAGTTAACAATCGTATCCAATACGCCATCCCTTAATGATTCTTCCAGTATCTCAAGTTCCTTTTGGATTTCATCAAGGTTAATGGTCGTTGGAAACCTTTCAATTAGATTCTTAATTCCCTGACTCTCAGTGCTGAATTTCCTCGTATTCTTTACTACTTTTGCAAGATCCGTACGCTTATTTGTCAGGTCCTCTTCAACTATTTCTAAGTTCCTTTCATACTCTCTCTTTTTGGTGGTAAGCTCAGATAGTTCTTTTTCTACGATTCTTTTTAATGAGGCCGCTTCTTCCCGTGCAGCTGTAATGATGAGGTCTCTCTCATCTTGAAGGGATTCCTTCACTTCTACTGTTACTTCTTCTATTAGCCTCTCCCTGTCTTTTATCTTTTCATCTATTTCCTTTAGCTGTTTCTCTTTTAAAGGTAACGTCTTGTTGATGGTGAGTAACTCTTTTATCTTCTTGAACATTCATTCTTCCCCCTATTAATTAACTTTTTCCTATAAATAACACTATTTTGTTATCCATTACATTTAGCACTAATTTCTTACTCGCAAGCAAGGAACATTGAGAGGTCAACTATAAACATGCTATCTCAATATGATATAATTGTGTTTTTGTTATCTCCAATATTTCGATATAATTTAATTTTTCACTACAAATTATTTATATTCTTACTTCAATCTCTGTGAGCTTCAACATACAATAATGCCAAGCATATTTATCCATTAATTCTTCATTACCATATAATTCACTTTGCAATATTGTAAATATCCTCTTTAATTTTTTTATCATATCTTCTTTTATTTCATTATTATTAATATACTCCACATTGTTAAGGGTATATCGGAAAAAATTAAAGTGCTTTTGCTCAATTCTATTATTATTTACTAGAAATTCTTCCAAGTCATCTACATCTTTAATTATTTCTGAAATTGTATGATTTTTATTAGTTAATTCGAATCTCTGTTCATTATCAATTCTTACTTCCGATAAATTTAATGTAATATTTTCTTTCAAATTCATAACCTTAATAAAATGATTTACATTACTTTTATAAAATTGAAATGATCTTAAAAACAAAGTATTGTTATTCTCCTGTAATTTTGAATAGATATAATCTATGATGTGTTCAAACTCACTAATAAAATCACCTGAGTGAGAGGACAATTTTTTTTCAGGAATTAATGCTATTAGTTCTTCATTTAATGCCTTTAGCTTAAGTGCCTTTTCAAAATTACTTTTTAAATTGCTCAACGAAAATTTGTTATCTTCTATATTCAACATCCATATCAACATTTTCAAATCATTTTGAATACCCACTATTAAAGGAAAGTCCATCTTCTCTAAAAGGTTAAAAGCAACAGTTTCTTCATTTTTACTATTAAAACTTAAATTAGAAGTTTCCATCAATTTTAAAAGTGCTTCTAAAAAAATTGGAGCATTAATAAGTTTATTTCTCTGGGCGGTCTCAAGTAATTTAAAGATATCAATAAGATCTACTTTACTATTTTCAGCCATGGTAATAACGAGCCCAGTCAATTTATATATTCTATCAAAAAGAATATCATCTGACTCTTCTCCAAAATGAACATAATTGATAGCCTCTACATACATTCTTATATCACGAATTTCCATAGCATCGACACTTTTTTCATTATTATCCAACTCTTTTAATATCTCCTCATGTTTATTCTTAACCTTTAAGAAAATATCTTTTGATATTTTGTTAGAGAATATTATAGAATCATAAAAACTGTGCCTTTTCTCATTTAATATCCTTTCATTATCAAAGATAATAATGCTGCTTTGTTTTTCATTTAACAAAGAGAATATAAAACTATTTTGATTTTCTGAAAGAAACCTCGAAAAATCGCCTAATTTAATTAGTTCTTCAAATTCTTCTTTGTATATCGTCTTAAATATACTAAGTTTAAAAATCAACTCACTTATTTCAATATCTTGGTTTTCATTTACTATTTCATTGATGAGATCATTTTCTATAAAATCAAAAATTTCCTTAACTTCACTAATAATTTTTTTCACATATCTAGCATTGCTACATTTTTCTTTAAACTCACTTAAATTATTTTTAATATCAGCTAATTCTTTAAAAATATTATTATCGTTTATATTTCCTTTTTGTTCATCTATTATAGTTTCTTTTGTTTGTATAAGTTTGTTTATATTTTCTTCGATGCTGGATAAATAAAGACTACAGTTATCTTTTAACGTATTAACCTCACCATTAATAAACTGCAAGTTATAATGTGGTAATATTTTATCAATATAGTGATTAAAAATTTCACTATTTTCTACTTTACTTAACTCAAATTTTTTGTTTATAAATTTTTCTAAGTATTCATTATTTATTCTATTAGAGATAATATTTTTATAATCTACAATGAATATTATCGTAACACCTTTTAAGTCTACAATTTCTTTAATGAACGTTAGTATGCTGTACACTGTGTCTTCTTCAACTCTGTCCAAGTCATCCACTAATATGTATATTCTTTTGTTATCAGATACTAATTGTTCAAGGTTTTGCTCTAATTTTAATTTATATTCTCTTAAATCCTCTTTTTGCTGTTGGGAAAAACCATTAAAAAAACTATTCATTAAATTGAGATGTTTAAAATTCACAAACTTAACTAGTAAGTTAAAATAATCACTGTATGCAGAGCCTTTACCTGTATAGATTCCATTGTTTGTCAAAATTACTTCCACCTGGTTAAATACATATTCTAAAAGTTTCTCTCTTGAATCCAATATCATAGGCTGAATAAATATAATTTCACTGTTCTTGTTTTCAAGTCCTTGTTTTAACACATTTACAAAACTAGTCTTCCCTTCTCCCCAAGACCCAGTAATAGCAACCGCATAAGGGTCAGCAGTGTTCATATTCAGTAAATAGTTGAATATTCTAATGTATTCCTTCTTTCTTGAAGGGAATAAATCTTCAAATGATAATATTGGCAAATCTGATTTAATATTAGGTTGGTATTGTTTTTCTTTCTCATTATTACCTTGAAATCCTATCCAAAAAATAATTAAAATAAATAAAATAAGCAAGTTCCATAACAAACTGTAATTATTTATTATGGCAGATATAAAAAATAAAATAGAAACTATATATAATATCTTTAAGTAGTTTGAGACAATAGGTTTTATTGTCTTATATAAAATTAACTCCTTGATAAATAAACCTGTAACAAAAATAAGTATTATAACAAATATTTTTAATAGGCTTTCTGAATGAGTAGCTAAGGGACTACCTACCACCTTTAACAAGACACCTAAAGAAATAGCTATCAATATATGCAAATATAATGTAATTATTTTTTTCTTTTCAATCCTGAATTTTTTATGTATATTATCTACGACGAGCAACATAAGGGCGATAACCCCTATGACTAAAAATACATTATATAAACTTTGCAATATCCTCATCCCTCAATTTTCTTTTTAAATTAAGAAAGAAAGTCACTTGACTTCCTTTCCTTAATTATTTTAATTACTTTCAATTAAATATTGATAAAGAGAACTCTCCACCTCATGCTCCAACAACATATTCATCCGCACAACCGGCAACTCCTTACCGTTCTTATTCAACATGGTCGTCTGTTCCTCACTATCTTCTTCAGGCACAGCCTTACCAATGTAATAAAAATCGGTTCCTTCATCATCGTCTTTTTTTACAAAGAGGTGTATATCTAACCCTTGCTGCACAGCATTAATAATCTTCCTAACCTCTTGAGATCCTAGAGTTCGGTTACTCCGTGTGTACCATCTAAACACTTCTTGATTGATAAATTCATCGCCATAATTAACACTAGATTCAACATCTTCATTCTTATGATAAGTAACAAAGATCGGACATGTTCCATGCTTGGGCTTATACCCGTACATAGTGGAGCTCTCATCATTTAGCCAGTTTAATAACTTACATGCATCTTTACGTGAGTATTTTTGGTACAAGGTTAGGTGATTTGAACAATCGTAAGTACGGCTCTTTTCTTCTGCCGTTTTTATAAAGTCATACACCAATGACTTAAAGTATTCATTGCGTGAAATACTCTCAACGATTGAATCATTAAATCGATAATGTTCTTCCTCTCGCACCACAATTGGCTCTTCACCATACTTCTTTGCCGATGCTTGAGTAAAGAATGACAGATTCAATACTCGTTCTACAGCTGTTAAAGTCTCTTCATCTGTTCTACATCCGGTTATAGACAATTCCTCAACGTACTCATCCTGTAGCACTTCTCGTCTTTCCAGTAACAGCTTTAAAAAAACAATCTCATGCTTTCTCTTCCCATTTAATACTTCTTGAGAAAACATCGTTAAAACCGAAGTTTCGTACTTAGACATAGAAGGTACTTCTTCATTCATTCTTTCCAAGAACGTATGGTAATTCGATTTCATTTCACTCACGATTACACACGGATCAATTGAATTATAGGTAACAAAATCATATAGATATGGAACTCGGCCAATTTTATTTTTCAATTCTACATACGTATCTCTTAAAATCTTAAAGGATGTTAGCTTCGTATCATTGATCGACTTAAAGATTTGCTTTTTAGCAATCTCTTCAAAATTAATCGTAGATACACCCTTGATATAACATGTATCCTTTGTATGACGGCGAATATTATCTTTGTTCTGAGACCGATCACCGGATAAAGCGACTGGGATCAGGTAGTTATTCTTATAGTTCCCAATGAAGTCGATCACCGTTACATACTCTTTACTGTCATGCTTTCTTAGTCCACGTCCTAACTGCTGGATAAAGATAATACTTGATTGCGTTTGTCTTAGCATGACAACTTGATTGATACTTGGAATGTCGACACCTTCATTAAAGATATCCACCGTTATAATATAATCTAATTGTCCTTTTTCTAATTCATTAACCCTACTTATTCTTTCCTCTTGAGAATGATTCCCTAATAATGCTACTGTCTTTAATCCTCTCTCATTCAGGACTTTCGAAAGCTCGATTGCTTCCTCTTTTCTGCTACAGAACATTAACCCTCTTACCTTATCTCCCGAATGACCGTAGTACTCAATCTTCTCTAAGATATGTTCAACTCTCTCATCTGTAACAAGTTTGGCTAAAGCAGCTGTTTCATCTAATAACTCACCGTTGAATTCATAATCAGTTACGCCAAAATAGTGAAAAGGACACAGCATATCTTCTTCAAGCGCTTCCTGCAACCGAATTTCATAAGCGATATTGTAATCAAACAATGAATAGATGTTGAAATCATCTGTTCTCTCTGGAGTAGCTGTCATCCCCATTAAGAATTTCGGTGTGAAGTATTCCATCACTTTCACATATGAATCAGCACCAGCTTTATGTACTTCATCCACTAACACATAATCGAATTCTGCAGGATCAAATTGATTCAGCATATGATCCTTAGACAATGTCTGGATCGTGGCAAAAAGATACCTTGCTTCACTTTGCTTGGAAGTTCCTGATAAGATCCCGAAATCTCGATCAATACCGCCTAAAACTCTTTGAAAATCTGATTTCGCTTTTTGTAAAATTTGTTCACGATGAACGATAAATAGCATTTTCTTTGGTGCAAATCGTCTTACATCAAAGGCAGATAAATAGGTTTTACCTGTACCAGTGGCTGAAATAACCAATGCCTTGTCTTTGCCTTCTGCTCTCACACTTTGAATACTTTGTAAGGCAGCTTCCTGCATTTGATTAGGAACAATCTCTACTGCATCCTTCAGAGAGTTAAGCTGGTATTGTACAGGATGCTCAATCACATTCTGGATGTTTGGCAGGTTTGACGCCTGATATGTTTTCTCATACTCCTCAATCCATCCAGAAGTCAGGTGTATTGCTTCACCCCATACTTCTTCAAACTGATCAATAAAGTGATGAATGATCTCTCCATTTTCATGTGAGTTTAATTTTACGTTCCATTCGTAGTTTGCTTTTAACGCCTGTGCAGTTAAATTTGAGCTACCAACAATTAAGGAATAATGAGTACTATGTTTAAATATGTACCCTTTGGCATGAAAGCCCTTTAGGTTGGTTAATTTCACTTCAACATTAGATATTTTCATAAGTTCTCGGAATACGTTGGGCTGATTGAATTGAAGAAAGGTAGATGTAAGAATTCTTCCTTTGATCCCCTTTTGCTTAAGATCCCAAAGGAGTGCCTTTAACGTTGCCAAACCACTTTCTGTGATAAAAGCCACTGAGAAAAAGAAATCATCACAATGACTTAATTCTTCAAGAATGGTAGAAAGAATATTCTTATTATACTTCGCATTATTGATCAACAACTGTGGTTTGTATCGTGTAGATTTACCGTGTGCATGATCTATAAAACCTTTATATATTGAGTCCGTTAAGTTTTCAACAAAGTTTGCCATTAAGATCTCCATTCATTTCCAGTATAATAATAAAAGTGTAATCCTTATTACCAATACTGTAAACCGTATCCACAAAGAAAAGCTACCCAAAAATGGATAGCTTTCTAGTTATGCATATACTTTTGCTATTTTTTCAATGGCAGGGATATCTGCTGGCGCCCATTTAAGAGTATATAACTCATCAGGTGATAACCACTTAATGGCTGAGTGCTCAGTTAAGACTGGTTCTCCTTCAATCAGCTTGCAATAATAGGTGGTCAAATGAACAATCCCAAAATCATACTCATGAACGGTATGTTCAATCTTCTCACCAATTTCAATCGAACAGTGCATTTCTTCTTGAATTTCTCGTTTTAAAGCTTCTTCAGGCCTCTCACCTTTTTCAATCTTTCCACCTGGAAATTCCCATAAGAGTGGTAATGACTTTTCTGTTCCTCTTTGCGCACAGAGGATTTTGTTGTCTTTAAAGATTACCGCTCCAACTACATGTATATCTTTTTTCATTGTGTCCTCCTTAGAATGAAGGTGTTATTATAGCAACAGAATAACATAATAAATTAGTTTACTACAATGAGCCACCTCTAGATAACTGTCTGACTTAAACCTCTTATTATCTATTTTTCCACCCACGATGCTACTAACAAAATATGATAATAATGATACACTTAACTTATTAATATCCATATAAAAAGGGTGAAAACAAAGTGAACGATTTTTTAAAAGATGATTCTACTTTAGAGAGTCAGTTTAGATCAATATTCTTGTTTGGAAGAAATGTAGCAACCTATAAGTTTGCATTAGCAAAATCTTTATTAGAGCTAGGCACTCCCAACAATGGGTTTATTACTTTAGAAGAATTATCTCCAATTTATGTTAAACACTTGCTAGAGCATGTACGTACTGGAAAGCGTCAAATTACAAGCAAGAGTTCAAAGTTTATACAAGCATGCCAACTTTACGATTCTGAGCAAATCACTTGGGAACAACTAGTATCGGTGGCAGAAAAAATTGGATTTAATAATGTATTAGACGCTTTCCATTACCTTCCTAAGGGAGAATTACAATCGAATTTTTTCAAAAAAGAAGTAAAAGGAAGAAAATTAGGCATTACTTTAACAGATGAATTATACACCTTGAATGAAGGATCACAAGTTCCAAATATGTTAGAAGAAATTGAGGGAAGATGGAATTTAGTTGAAACAGCTTGGAATGAACGAAATCCTAACTTAGAGATTCAATATGATAGGGATTTAGAGGAGTTTTTCACTCTAAGAGCAGTTACCCCTGAAAGCTATTTAAACTCTCATAACAGAGTTGCTCTGACTCCTGTGCGCAAACCTCTTAATGGATATCAAAAAGGCAAATGTTTTTATTGCTATGGTCCAATCTCAATACAAAGTAATGAAGTAAACACTTGTGATATTGATCATTTTATTCCCCTTAGTATTCAATATAATTCACAATATGACCTTGATTTAAATGGGGTATGGAATCTTGTTTTGACTTGCGTTGAATGTAATCGTGGAGAAGCAAATGGTAAATTCGCAAGACTTCCACAATCACATTTACTAGAACGACTTAATAAAAGAAATGAATACTTAATCGAAAGTAATCATCCATTAAAAGAAACACTAATTAAGAAAACAGGTAAAAATCCTAAAATTCGTAGAAATTATTTAGAAAGCCAGTTTGATTTTGCTAAGACAATAAAACGTCCTGAATGGGCGCCCAAATTCGAAAAAGCCCAAGGTTTTTAGGTCGAAGCAATAATTAAAAGGGAAGGTGATTATTATATAGATCTCCTTCCCTTTTTTTGTATCTTTTAATTACATCTCACATACGTGAAGGTTGAACTCAAAAAATCAATCCTCTACCTCAATCAAAAAGATCTTCTCTTCAAACCCGCCACGCTTCTCCGCTTTCTCTTTGCGTACCGATTCAACTTCTTCTATAGAAGACCCATGACGCTTAGCCAAAGCATGAATGATTTCTAAAAGATCTGCCAGTTCCTCTACTGCATCTCCATTCGATTCAGCTGCACAATACTCGTCTAACTCTTCATAGCTTTTTTCTTTTAAATACTTTATGTAGTCCTGATCATTTAAGATTTCTGTTGAAAACTTTTTTCCGGTGTTTTCAATGATTTGTGGAATTTTATCTCTGACTAATTTGTTGTACGTTGGCATATTACGACCTCCTATTTTATGTATATGAATAGTTTAACACGACATATTGTTGCAATTAAAAATACTTTAGGTGTGCTACTTAAAAATCTACTATTCCGTCAAACTTTATTTCATAATGTGGTGTTTAGTCTGTGTTAACTCTCGATTCTCCCTTGAATAATAGAGTTAGAGGTGGGTAGTGAGAGATGGACATACATAACGGTTTAAACAACATTATCGGCAAGCAGATTCGTAATGAACGAAAACTTCAGAAATTAACAATTGAAGATTTGGCAGAACTAGCTGGTATTCATCATACACATATGGGAGATATTGAAAGAGGTAATGTTAATACTACCATCGTCACTCTTTTTAATGTAGCTGCCGCGTTAAACCTTAATGACCCATCGGACTTGTTGACCAAAGCTACCAAAGATCTTTACCCTCACTTTCAAGAAGAAGTGAAAAAGCGTACAATTAAGAAGGGGTAAACTTTCATTATATTAATCTCTATTTAACTAGGGAGGTATCATGAGAAAAAGAGAATTTTACGTTATTAAAGATAAAGATACTACCCTGTATACCATTATGGGGTTTAATTGTAAAGATGGGTATGGAGAAGTATTTATTCGTGACAAAAACTCAACAACTTATGCTTTTAGAGGATTTAATAGGCTAAAGACGTTGAAGGAAGCTAAGAAGCAGATTAAGTCTTTGACTTAGATGGCTTCGCAAAGCTTTAATATACACTTAAAAAAGGGGATACTTCGGTGTCCCCTTTTTTAAGTGTATATTTATTCCAATACTTTATCCTGCTCAATGCCACTAATCATGAAATATTTTACCTTCAAATTCCACAAACTATTGAAAAAAAGAAGTGTTTTATATGAAATAACTTTCTATCTAATTAAACTCCAATAATTTGTTCTAATTTCACTTCTTCAACAATATTATTTTGATTTACTACATAAACATACCCCGATCCATTTAATTCTTGGTAATCATTTAATTCCAATTGTTGTGTAAGCAACTCTATAGACGGTGTTAATAAAATAAATCGTGTATTACCCTCTGCTTCTTCACTCGTGAAATCGACTAAGCCAAATGCATTTTTAACACGGATGTTTAATCGTCCATTTTGATATTCATACTCTTTTATAACTTCTACGAAATCTTTTGGAATAACACGTGCTGCACTTACAATTGGCTGTACATGTAGTTGTGTAATCGATTTAATGGACTGTAGCTGAATACTTCTTTCTCTTTCAATATTTTCAAGTCGATCTTTACTACGTTCTTCTAAGTCTTCAATATGAGTATAGGTTTGGTTAATTAATGCATTATTTTTATTATTTAAGTTATCACTTAAATAATTAGTTACTTTTTCCTGTAGAGTTTGCATTTGTTCATCAAATGAACGACGTAAATAAGTACCCTTTCGGTTTAAATAATCATCGCGTTTCATTTGAACAGATTGAAGTATTTTCTTCGCTTGAAGAATAGATTCTTTTTTAAATGATTTATCTTCTGTACCTACTGTGTTTATTAATTCAAATTGCTTTTGGAATAGGAGATAAGGATCTACTTGAATGAACTCCCCTGTTTTCCTTTTTGCTAATAACATTAATTCTTGTTCTAACTCTCGGCCTGTACCATCAACAACACTAATACGGCTAATTTCTAATATTAAAGGTTCACTAACATATGTTTTTACTGTACAAGTTGGTAAAGCCACTTGTTGCAGCTCTTGACTCGCTAATTCCATCGATAATTTTTTTAATGGATGGTCATTAGGTAAAATAGATAACTGATCTGTTTGTTTATCCGGTCTTATTGTAAACCGTAATGATTCATCAGTTCTTAAAGAATACTTTCTCTTTTTATTTAGTTCACGAATATTTTTAGGGAAACGATCAATTCTAACTGTATTGCCATCATTTGAGATATTTACTTTAATTCGTGTTTCTTCAAACTGTTTTACTACAAACTCACCATAGACTCGCGATGGTAAGCTGCTAATTGAAATTTCTTGATATGCCCGTCTTGCACCCGGTAAATCAAAACTGGAATCGTCTAAGCGTTCTTGTTTTGCTAATTCTAATAATCGTTCATGTTCCTCAGATAATATTTTTTCCATTTGTGCAATCAGCTCATCTAAATTTTCTCGTCCGCTAATCGCTTCCTCCATTAAGTTAGATAAATCGATGTTATTCTCTTCTAGCACCTCACCAATAAAATCATAGACTTGATCTTGTCCTAAATCTTTACGCATTTGTTCCATCTTATCAAGTAGACGTATCAATACATCTCCTTCTCGTGTATTTTTCGCAACTAGATTAAAGATGAACACTTCATTTTTTTGTCCAATACGATGAATACGCCCCATACGCTGTTCCAAACGATTTGGATTCCACGGGATATCATAGTTAATCATTTGATTACAGAATTGAAGGTTGATAGATTCTCCCCCGGCATCAGTAGCAAGCATAATTTGTACATTATTTCGGAATCGCTCCACTTGTTCACGACGTTGGTCCATTGTAAAATTCCCAACGATTTTTGTGACTTCAGGAACATGCTGTAGGAGCTTTCGTTCAAGGTAAAATAAGGTATCTTTTGATTCAGTAAAGATAAGGATTTTTTCTCCTTTGGATAACAATCCATCCTTACCAAATAAAGTGTTTTCAAGCTCTAAATATTTTCGTTCAATATCTTGATTTACAAGCACCTCTGCTTTACGAACTAATTCATCTAAAATCTCGATTTCTAACTTTAGTTCCTCTATATCAATAACATCGGTTTCTCCTTCAACTAAAGTCTCTATTTCTTCTTGCTCTTCTGTTGAAAGTTCGTCGTATTCAAATGATTCAATCGATTTATTATCTGTTAACTCAGACTCTAATAATTCTAGTAACTTTTCTTTACGTCGTTTAAGGGATAAATAAATAGCATTTAATGACGAACTTAGGCGACGTTGTAAAATCATCATTGCAAATGCTACGTTTGGTTTATTATTTTGTTTTGCTCGATTAAAATGCTCGCGTGCATAGGAAGTTACTTCTTCATAAAGCTCACGTTCGCCATAACTTAAATCAAAGGTAATTGTCTTTGTTGTTCTTTTTGGGAATAACGGAGTACCATCAAAATTTTTCATTGTCTCCTTTAAACGACGAATAACGAAAGGATTACTCTTTTTATATATAGAATCACCTGTATTTAAACGTGAAAAAATATCATGGTCTACCAAACTCATTAAATGTCGAAAATTTTCTTTATCTCCTTTATGGGGTGTAGCCGTTAGTAATAAGCAATGCTCTGTATGACGTAGTAAGCTCTCACCAAGCTGGTAAATTTTCGTACGATTCACTTTGCGTTTCTTGACTCCATGTGTATATGCGGCCATTTTATGAGCTTCATCAACGATGACTAAATCAAATTGTGCTTTTATGATAAATGTTTTAATTTCTTCACGTGAAGCCCAATAAATTGATGCAATTATTTTGTCATGTGATTCAAATGGATTTACCTCACTTGAGCTATTTAATAAACTTCGATTTACAATCGTAAACTCTTCACCAAACTTATCTTTCAGCTCTTCCTGCCATTGTTTCAATACTAGAGGGGGAACTAAAATTAAAATACGCTCTGCTGCTTGTCTTGCAATTAACTCACGTAATAACATTCCTGACATTATTGTTTTCCCTGCTCCCGGATCATCCGCCAATAAATATCGTACTTGAGGCGACTGTAACATGCGACTATACACTGCTTCAATTTGGTGTGGGAGAGGGATAATCTTTTTGTTTCCTCGCGCACGAGACTTCGAAAATTTATCCTCTGTCTTTAAGATGTAGTATTGCAGATAGTGTTGCAGTCTTTCAGAATTAAATGAACTTTCCTCATCTTGAATGTTTTCTAATTGTTCTAGTTGCGCCCTATCTAAATACTGTTCATAATATTTATTGGTTTTACGTCCAATTGATTCAACTAAGAATAAATCATCGTCAATTTCTTCAAAATGCTTAATTTCAACAATTTCCGGCCAAAAAGATCCTTTAATAATTTCTCCTATCTTTAACAAAATAACATCCCTCTCAATACTTACGTTTTCTTAGTTTAAATTATACAGTAAACTCCCAGATACTGTTATAAGGAATATAAGACAAAAAGCTAGAGAACGGAATAACCAGTTCTCTAGCTTTTCTTTAGTAAAGCGCATTATACATATGAATCGTAAATTCTGTCTCGCGATATGGTGTGACTTTGTCATCTTCTACGGTTACCATTCTCAGCTCACATGTTTGCCCTGTTGGATAATAGTTTTCTACAAGGTTAAATATAAGTTGCTCCGTACGTTCATGGCTTTCCCCCACCATATTAAATGTCCATTCAACTTTGTTCGAAATTCGCTCATCATTCAGGTAAAACGCAGCTTGAATTGTACGTGCCATATATTCTTGTGAAATACTTTGTTCTTGATATATCGGCACTTGTATACGGAAACCTGTGATTACACGTTTTGGCATGGCTACACTGATTTCAACAGGAGCCGCTTGTGAAGTACGACGATAATCAATTAGTGGCACAATTATTTCTTGAGGTGTTGCACCGCCGTGTACAAACTGTAATCCTCCACCGGCAATAAATCGATTTACGCCTTTAGCAATCACTTTTTCAACACCTTCTAATGTTGAAAAAACATCTGGTACATTAATAGCTCCATCATCTATTAATAAATTATGACCAACGGCAAAACGACGATTCGAATCAATGATTTCACCTTTAACACTGACTACTTTAATATCATTTTCAATTCTTGGATACTGATAGAGGAATCCGTGATCTGCTGTTATAAAAATTCGTTTTGCTTGCCATTTAGATAATCGATCAACAGCAATTGATAATTCTTTTATTGCTCTTTCCGCAGCTATATAAGTGGCACGTTCGGATTTTGCAGAATCACCTGCTGCATCGATTACATCATGATATATGTAAACGAGCCGTTTTCCTTTTAAATTTTCATCTGCTCTTGCTCTTGACCAGTCTAATAAATCGGTTAAACGATAGGCAGTTGCTTCTGGATGAGCTGCTTGTAGAATTTTAGTACGATTAGCAATTCCATTTGTAGGTTGGTCATCCGCTAATACAGTTCCATTTTTAGTAATCGATAATAATTTATGGGGTAATAAAGAGGCCATACCTAATTGTGTATATGTTGGGATATTCGCAACTAACGGACTGATAGTGGCAACTCCATTTGAACGTAAATTTAACCGAGATACTAATTCTTCTCCAACTTCATATCGCACTGCATCCGAAATAATCACAAATACGCGTGTTGATTCTTTCTCAAGAATCGGCTGTAAAACTTCTTTATAAAACTTAACCTGTTTAGGTAACTTCCCTTCTTCTGCAGTTTCTAAAAGATAATTAGTCTCTTGTGCAATTTTCAATAAATATTTATTTTCATACCAATTTGTTAATTGCTCAGCTAGTTTTTCTAGCATTTCTTTATTTTCTAATTGCGTAAATCCTGTCATAAAGCGTCTATATGCTTGATCAATTAAGTAAAGTCCACTTGTATATTGAACGTATAAAGGCTCACGAGTATCATATTGCTTCAAGAACATTTTATACTTCGTCAATTCAACTGCATCTAGCAAAACGTTTAACAAGCGTCCAATTCGATCATTTCGTTTCGCCCAATACATTTTTAACCGTTTATGCAAAATTTCTTTCCACTCATCATAATTGGATGTTTGATGAAGAAGTTCAGTTATTAATTTGTTTATCAATAAATAATCTATAATAGGGAAAGTTGAAATATCAGCAAATTGTTCGATAGGACGTTCATGCAACACATCAACAATCGAAAAACTTTGTTCAATTTCCTTCATATAATTTTCTATGACTTCTACTTCGGTTTCTTTTGTATGTAGCCAATCATCAATAAATAAGGCACACACATTTCCACGAGTAGTTTCATATTTCTTTTGTAATGATTTTTCTTCAAATTGAGCATGACGTTGGAAATGAGCATATAATACATTCTCCATTAAATACTGTAATGTCAAGTCATTTGAGTGCAAACCAAAGTATTCCGAAATAAGCTCCCACATACGAATCGAGCTAAACCGTTTTGATATGGCTTTATATACTTCATTTGTTTCTTCTTGTAAGCCACGCAACAATAAATGGCGAGTAATCTCTTCCATATTTGCAATGGGTGCGCCTGTTAGTACCGCTAACATAGCATACTCTAGATCACGTTCACTAGCATTAGGGGGTACGACTTTCTTTAATTTATTTTTACGCTCTACACTTTTAAAAAAGTCTCCATATTCCTTAATCAAAGGTCTTAAAATGGCATCACTTACTTGCAACTGCTCTGCAAGTAATGCATTCGTATCAGCTTTAAACTCTATACCGTAAAGTTCCATATCCAGTAAAAAATTGTCTTCTATCGCTGGTTTTGCAAAATCAGCATATAATAAAAAAGAATCCTTTTTCTTTTCCAACTCGATTTCTAATTTAAGTGTAAAGAAATTATTACGCGTTAATTGACGGATATGAATCGGTTGCTCTGCTAATGTTTCTTCTAAATCAGAAACAGTATATTCTCCTTGCTCATTATACCAAAAAATAACAGTTCGCGGCTTATTTTTTTTATATAGCTCGTCCTCTATTCGCTCTTTTAAGAGTTCAATGACATTCATTGTGTCACCTCATTATGAATATTTATTAATAATATTTATTATACATTAATATGAAACAAGCCTCCTTACCAAAGTAAGAAGGCCATGGTTTATTTAATCTTCGCTAATACTCCTTTGCCACCACGATAGAACTTCTCATAGTTAACTTTCACACCATCATCTAGATCAATTTCAATCTCTTCGTTAGCTATCTCAGCTAAACGTTTATCAAACTCTCGTAGTTCATCCATCTTCTTTTCAAAAGAAGTTTTTACTGCTGTTAGCTTTTTCTTCTCACTTGCTGATAAGTTGGGGTTCACTAATCGGTTTTCTAAATCAGTAATTTCATTTTGATATTTAGTTTGAATTTCTTGCAAATGCTCAAAGCGGATTGTTGCCATTGTACCTGGTTGATAACGATGCATATAAATTATGGTTCGTAAACCTTTTTGTTTACCTGAGTCCACAAGCCAATAGATCGGGCGTTTTTGATACACTTTACAGTGATCAATAAAGAACTCATCAATGAAGTAACGACGTAATCGCGTTTCAGCATCCTCGCCATTTTTCATTTCAAGTGAATCTCCTAGCCATTGCATATTTTCCTCCACTGTATCTGGAGAAAATACTACTGCCAAGAATTCTCGTAATCGAAGAATAATATCCTGCTCGAAATAAGCTGATTCTGTAAAATGAACGAATCCATTTAAATTTGGTTTAAATGAGGTAAATTTACTATCGCTCCATTCTCCACCGGCATATACTAAACCATCTATATCTATTGAATATCTTCCCAAGAGACAACCTATATAATAGGATAAAAATGATTTAACAGCATCTTCCTTATTCATATTTTTTATTGAAGACTTTATAGCCTTTCGATCATTAAATATATCCTTCTCTAAATCAAATTCATTAATAAAAAAATGATTTAAGAGGAATTCATTTTCACATAATTTATCAATAAATGTGCGTATTTCGCTTTCCGTTCTTTGGAAACTATCTCCGATATAAGCTTCACCACTTAATAATGGATGTTTTTTAAAGTCCCAAGATACTTCTTTCATATCCCATTCACTTTTCGATATAAATATATTTTCTTTTACTAAATTCTCTACTTCAAACTTATTAATTTTCTTGTAAGGTAAGCTCTTAATAACCCCATTATTATAATGTAATCCTGATAACGATAGATTAAGAAAGTTTTGAAATACGATACTATTAATATAACCTAATACCATATATTTATCTTTTTCATCATGTAAGAACATAGTTGGACCAGCAGTATCAAAAATAAAACCATTCGGGACATATCTAGCACTAAAACCACCAGTAGTTAAATCAGACCATGTCAGTCCTTCTTTAAAATAACTAGAGATATTTTTTATTGTTCTTGTTGGAGATTTATACAACTCTGTTGCATAATCTAAAACTCTTTTACCATTCTCTTCCCAATCCACTACAAATTCGTTATTGCCAAACCATTTTCTATATGATCCCCCTTTATTATACGGAAACCATCTGTTTTTACTTTTTAATGATTCTTCATTAGATTTTATATTGAAACCAACTTTGTAAAAATCTACTTCAAACCATCTTTTTAAAAATCTATCATTATCCGATGTTGCCATTCCCTGCTTAGGGTCCCCCACATCTAAAATATTATCAAATTTCAGAAAAGCATTTCTTATATTTTCAGATATCCAATAAGATATAGGAGAACCGGGTAATTTCATGAAATTCTCTTGTTCAAACTTATACCGTTTTGCACTATTAAATTCTTTTTGTTTTTGTAAGGCAGTTTCACTTTCCACTAACCTGACATAAATCCCATTAAATTCTTCGATATTAATATTTCTTAATACAAAAGTTGTAGATTGTACTACTTCTCCATTAATTTCTTCAAATGCTCTTGCCCCTAAATGAACTAGATTATAGATTGTACGGTTTGAAATAATCTCTTTTCTTAATTTCTCATAGCTAGTCAAGAACATCCACGAGGTTTGATTAATAGCTGAATAAAAACCATTACCTTTTAGTAGATGATTTATTTCCATAAAAGCTGCAAACAAATCTGCCTTACTATTTGGATAATATGCCTTCAAATACGCATTAAATTCTTTACTAAGCTTCTTAGTACCAAGATAAGGCGGATTCATTACTATTACATCATATTCATTCCGCATAATTTTCGTTTGCTGAATTAATTCTGGCAGTAGTTCTTTTGCGGTATCATGTTGTTCGCTATAAAACAAATCTTCAACCGGATTAATTTGAATATGTTCTAAGCGTTCCTCAATAAATATGATATCCCGTTCTGTAATATTGATTAATGAACCATATGTTTTTGCATTGTGATATTGGTCAAAGAATGCTTTTACTTTTTTATATCGCTCACCCTCTTCCTCCTGAGCAACATATGCTATGACGCTATCTGATATATGATTCGTTTCTTGAATCGACACCAAGTTAAACTGAATGCCTTCTCGTTCAACACTACGCAAGAATCGACGGGAATAGGCAGCGGCTTTCATGACGACTGCAAATGCTGCTAATTGATATGCGCGGTCATCAATATCTAATCCATACAAATTATTTTCTATTATTAATCGTGGAATCTCCCGTTCTGGATATCCACACTTTTCATAAATTTGCTGGAATACTTCAAACGCATAAACTAAAATATGTCCACTTCCCATTGCAGGATCAAGTAGTTTAATATCCTCTACTCTTAACTCTTTATTCACAAATGATGCAATTTTCTCCTGGAAATCCTCTTCTTCATGCTTAATGAAGTATTCCCAATTACTTATTAAATCTTCATCTTCTCGATGTGCCTCAGTCCAGTAGCGTCCAAGTGAGTTCTGTACCATGTACTGTACGATCCACTTTGGTGTAAAGAGTTGTGTTGCAAAAGGTATTTCCTCTTTTTTGTATTTGCTTTTTTGCGCAAACACCCTATCCTTTTCTTCTGCGATGTAATATTGATACAACCATCCAATCACTTCAATTTCTTCAAAACTATTCGTTAATTCATCATTTTTAACAAGTACCTTAATGACTGATTCTGCATCTAGTAAAAAGTCTGGCAGTAAAAGCTCTGTATAATTTTGAATTTGTTCAAATAGGAATGGTAAAATACTGTTTAATGCATTACATTGTGCAATAAACAGCTTGCGAAATGCTCCTTCTGTATCCCCTGCATGTAATAATGCACGAATTTCTTCTGGTTTTATTGGTAATTCCATTGTTTCATATTCAAATAAAATATCAGGATCTACTCGTCCTACACTACTTGACAACACACTTACCTTTTCTGGTAAGTAATCATGTACTTCCATAAAACGAATGGCAATAATACGGTTAAACCACGTATAGGCAACCTCTTCAACTAACCGCTTATAACCTTTTTGTCTAAGCTGATTCTTTAATGAGTCGAATGCTGGTTTCATATAAAGGGGATATGACTTATGATTAATCATTATTTGCCCAAATTCTTCATGAATTTCTAAATCATTCTTTTCATCAATACCATACAATAGTGCCTTTGTTTTTACTTGATCGATTAATTGACGACGTGATTGAATGGCAAAGTTTTTCAATTCCGTTTTGTTCACTTTTTCCACCTCATTACAACAAAGGAAGGGAAGGCCCCTTCTAATGCCTATAATTCAATTTTTAATGTGTTTTCTTTCAGTTCTTTTAATAACTGTGTTCGTAACTCTGCTAATACAATATCTAAGTCAGATTGTGTTTCGATCCTTGTATGTGAAATCATGTTTTTTAATTCGCTTGGAGAAATAATTTTTGTTCCTTTTTCACGTACAACAATAGTAGGTGCATCCGGACTGGGTGGAGTTACTTTAGCTTGTCGATTTAACTCTTCCTCTTTCTGTTTCGCCTCTATTTGAATTGATTCGGTAACCGAACGTAATTTTGATAAATTCAACTGTATTGTAATCAAACTATTACTGCCTAGAATTTCTTGCTGTAACGTCTTGAACTGTTGCATTTCATCTTTTATTAAACCTAAAACAATAATGTTATTTGAATAATAATCTTTCAAATCATCTAGTTTTTTCTCTAGTTGATTAATTTGACTTACAAGACCTTGTTTTTGTTCTGTTACTTCTTCTTGAATTGATTGTTCTAGCTTTTCAATTAAACGTGGTAATTGTGGAATTTCAAGATAAGGCAATGATTTTGTTAAGATGTCTGTTATCTGTTTTTTTATCACGTTCACTTTCTCTGATTGAGTATAACGTAAATCATTTTGAACTTGATTTAAAAAAGCTACTGCCTCATCAAATCGTTCAATTGGTGATTTTAAATAGAAACCAGATAACTGTTCGATAGCTTTTTCCCAAATGTATAAATCATCTTCGGCATCAATAAATGCCTTAACAAGCTGTTCCGATTCTCTAATTTGTGTTAATCGAAGAATTTCAATTTTTAAAGAACTAATCTTTGTTCCTTCAGGATAAGTAAACTCAGGAAATAGTGTTTTCTTTCGACGGTCATCCATCTCATCTAATGGTTCGATAAAATACTTCTGTAATGCCAATTTAATCGCATTCGCGAACTCTTGATAAGAATCACCAGTATCCATTCGTCCAAACAAATCTTTATATAATCCAATAAAATAACGACGCACTTTTGGATCCACTTCAATTTCAGGAATTACACGAATTTTATCTCGCTCTGTTGTTCGGGCAAGTTTATCATAAAATTGAGGTGAAATCGTTGGAGTGAAGTTTTCACCTGCAATCATTAACTTTACTTTACCTGACTGCATTAAAGCTAGGACAATACCAATTGTATCGTAATCACTCCAGCCATAAGGTACCTGATTATATTTCTCAATAAATTCCTTTAACGATGGTTTTTGGTGCATACGAATGAGTTCATCTAAATGGCGTACTACTTCGTTATAAGCTTTTACATTACCTGTTTCACCTAATAAATCATTTGTAATACCTTTCTCTGCTAGGTTTCTCCATTGTTCTTTGAATGTCTTCATTAGAATTGGTTCATCAATGTATTCTAAATACTTATATGTGTTTTTGATTAACATATCAAAGGCGTCTGATACTTGCTTTTCAAAATTACCCCTGAATGTACGCTCCTGCATTTGAATGAAGATTGTAGCTTCTTCACAAGCTTTTCTTAATAGTTCTTCAGCCTTTACCTCGTAGTCACCAATACTGTCCATTTTTGCGTCATAAATACGATGTTGAGCCTGTGTTGTACTTGGATTACGTTTTAAATTCACATAACGCCGAATCTGTTCAGAAATACGAATGGCTTCTTCTGCCTCGGCAATTAATTCCTCATTTAAATAAATAACCATTTGCCCTTCTATTGACTGTAAAGCGGCTTCTGTAGGTGTCAATCCACCCGTAATGACTTGCATTGTTAACGGATATTTCATATTTGTTTTTGCATAATTATCAAAACGTTTATTGTATTCAAATAGCATTCCCTTTTGATAGTTATATTTAGCGTTTGGATACATTTTCTCAAAAAAAGTATCGCCTAACTTTTCTTTAATTTTAATTGCATTAACATCAACATTACGAATTTCTTTATTTATTTCTTGCTCTTCATCTGATAAGAATGAATACGTACCGTCTGCGTGCTTCTCAATAAACATCGTTTGCTCTAGACGGTTTAAAGATTCTTTAATAGCAGTTTCATTTTTCTCAGACTGAATACTTTCTAATAAAAGTGTTGAGATATTATTTGGTGTTGCTTTAATGTGGTCTATACCTTTAATCAAATACAATACTTTTAATACATCAACATCATTTTCAACAAGACCTTCCGAATTTTTTGCGCGGTTTTCAGCTCTCGAAATCGTCTGTACGATAGCTGATTCTAAATGTTGACGAATAGTTGGATAAAACTCTGCCATCGTTACTAAATTGCCTAACTCCTCTTGATCATTATTAATCGCTGCTTCTTGGAAAGCTTTTAATAATGAACGTTCCCCTCTTGAAGCGTAAGAACTCCCTTCACCATGAATACCAATTTTCTCTAAAACAGCTTGCAATAAATCCACTTGATAAGGTACAAATGGATATGTTTCTACAAACTCAACAGTTGAACGATACCCTGATCGATATTGTGTTCGTTCTTTATCAAAAGAAAGACGATTACGAATTAATTGCTCATTCGGTTCAAAAGTAGACTCTAAGGTTTTCGAAGCCGTTTCTGTTTTTTCTAATAAACGGCGTTTTAAAACTTCGTCTGTATCTGAACTTGATAAATTGATCCGTGTTTCAAATCTTCCTTGAATTTTCGAAAAATCTTTTGTATTAGCTGCATTCATATTAGAAACGTCTTTAATCTTTTCCTGAGAAGTAACTGCAATCCATGCTTGTCCCATTGCAGCAGCACCAATTTCTTCTACAGCGTTTTGTAAATCAAGCATAAGGTTATTATCTGTACCGATATATTGACCAACTTCATCAATTAAAAAGATTAAGCGATAGTCGGAGCCTTTAGATTTACAATATTGTGCAACAAGCTCACCTAACTGAACCGCTGAAATTGAAAATTCCTTATGTGCTGATTTTACTAGGAAATCCGCCGTATCTTGTTCATAGCCAATTTCACAAAGTGCAGCAATAATTTTTGCATATCTCAAGCGGAATTTAATACGGAAATCTTGCCATTTTTCGTTATGTAATTCTTCAATTTTCGAACAAAAAGCATCATATTTTTGGTCACTAGCTAGTTGCCGTTCGAAATCCGCTACCCATAGCGTATTGGAATAACCTAAATGTTCATTAAAGGCACGTAAGATAATTTCGATAATACTTTCTTTCGTACCACGTGCTGCACTGGCTCCTGCTTCAGAACCAACATTAAATAACAAAGCGTCTGAGGGTTTTGATTCTATTCGAGACATTACATCTAAAAGTGCAGTATCAGAAACTTTATCTTTAAAGTATTCAAATGGTGTTTTTTTCCCGACTTTCTTACCATCCAATACGTAAGATAAAATTTTAAGGAAATGTGATTTACCGGAACCGAAGAAACCAGAAATCCACACACCCACATTTTTCGTTGGTGTTGAATACACCATATCATAATTTTTATAAAACCCTTTTAAACTATCTAAAATTTCTGATGTAACAACATATTCTTCTAACTCTGTTTGAATTGTAACTTCATCAATTTGACCTGCTTGTACAACACCATTGATTGGACGGTCAATTCTTTTTTCAAAGATCTCTTGGATAATCATTGTTCGCACTCCTTATGAAATTCTAGTGATTTGGTATTCATCTTCATGTCGGAACTTATTAAATAGCCTTAAATCTACTCCTGAAAAATAACCCGGATAAAATAATATAATTGGTGTTCTAAATGCATGATTAGATATTTTTTTAAGTAAATGACTGGAGCGAATAAATGGATGTACTGTTCCTATACCTGTTATAAAAATCAATTCCACTTTATCCGCTTTTTCAATGAATGCGTTCACCATTAAATCTTGATCTTCTAAAACAGTTTGAATAGCTTGAGAAAGCTCCACATAGCCTTCTTCTTCAGCAATAATGATTAGTTCTTCTAGATCTTCATCGAATAAACTGATAAGAAATTCAAAAAGGTTGATTTCTTTAATATTTAATGTAGTTCTTTTTAATAATCCCTCAACATATGTACGTACTGTTAATTCATCTTCAGCCGGATAATCAAAAACAAAATGGGGAATTTCACTCCCTATCCCTTTTGGTGTCGTAAACCCTACTTCATTTATGCGTTCTTCCAATAATTCTAATCGTTTATATATGGTCACTCTTAACCACCTGCTTTCAATGTTATTAATGCTTTTAACAAAACGTCCTGTTCTTCAGCATACTGTTTAAGAGCTTGACTCACATGTAAAGGAGAGACTTTGTACACATCTTCTACAAATTCAATCATACCACTTTCTCTGTAAAATAATAGAAGTGTACTATTGATTTTCTTTTTTGTAGCTATATGCCAATTTGCGATTTTCTCTAATTGTTGTTCCTTTTCTTCCATGTAAAAATTCATATCTGAAACCTGTAAAGTTCCATTTTTATGTTGATATCGATAAACAATCAATTCATAGAAATTTTCGTAGGCATATCGATAACATTTAAGGAAGCTATATAATAACAGTACTTTTTGATCAGAATTAGTTCCATTGAAATAGAATTCAGATAACGTTGGATATAATGTCTTTGCTCTGCGATAAACCATTTGAAACCTTTTACTAATAGCTGACTCACTTCTTAACAAGAAAACATTATTCTCAATTACTTTACTTTTTATTTCTTTGCGGCTAAAACCTTTTTGAAGTTGGTCTAAAACATATTCAATTTCCTGTTGGAACCATCCTTCGCTCGTAAAACCAGCTGAATATTCCATTAAAAATCCCTCGTTTCAATTTCACTATGCAAATATATCTATAAGCTCCAGTTTAAATGAATTGATTTATTATTAAAACTATCTAAAGTATCTTCTGTATATAAAGAAAAAAGCTATCTCCTTCTATTATTACAAATATCGATAAGTTAGCAACAATCGGAATTTAATAAAGGAAATAAATAGGTGACTGCTGTGTAAAACCCAGCACGTATTGCACACCTCTTTTACATTTTAATTTCATTGTTACATCACTATTATAATTTTACTATAATTCATTAGTGGTCTAGAGGTAGAAAATGTAACCAAAATTCCTTTTCTAGTGATAACATGTGTATAAATAGAGACGAGTCTACTTACAAAAAGAAGAGTGAATGCACAGAATTCCGTGCAAACACCCCTCAATTTTATCAATGTCCACTAAATTGTTCATTTCCAACAAAGGATAAAAACAAAAGGTTTTTCTTATGCTCTTCATCTTCGAACTTTATATCCCAACGTCCTTCCATAAACTCAAGCAGTTTTAACCCGCGACCCAAAATATTCTCTGCGTTCCAATCTGTATAGGTTGATACTTCAATTTCGCTATGAGAGCCTTCTGAGTAACCCCTTCTAAGTTTATGGCCTTGTGCATTCATTTTAGCTGATTTTTTGTCAGGAAAACTGTCGTTTTGTAAACTTGAATTGATACTACTAGAAAGAGGAAGTAAATTCCCTAACGAACCTGCCAGGGTACGCTTCTCTTCTAACGTAAATTCTTTAAATGCATTCTTCCAATACTCCTTACTAGGGGTTTGTGGATAGATATGTTCGATTGATACCTTATCTTTTTCGCTTTTCACAAAGTAATTCCAATCAATTTTTTGATTTCCAAATTGGTGGACCTTCTCGCTTTCATATTCATATAGAAAATACCTAAGTCCATTCCAGTCATAAAAACCATTCCCATTCTTATATAGTCGCTGAATATATGTTTTGAATGGCTGATAGTCAAATCCACTCTCTGGTTTTAACCATTCTTCCACTCTCTCTCTTAACATTTCACAAATCTCATCGACCGATATTTCTCCGTTTCTAAGCAACCTAGTTGTCTTATAATATTCGTTATTTCGATACGTAGAGAAAGCACGACCTAATCTAAAGGCAATGAAAATAAATCGTTCTATTTCTTTAAACAATTTTATTCGTTGCGCTGAATTTACTTCAGGTGAAATAAAGGAAACCGTTACTAAAGGTCTGAAATAGGCAATTCCGATACGATTTAAGCGATCCAACCACATTGCCTCGTCACGGGTTAATTCGTTATTGTTTAATGGATTAAATGTATCGTACCAATGTACCGCTGCTGACTTAAGACTTCCCACATAATCTTCTATTTCTTTTGGAGAGAGCTTAGATATCTTCACGATACTATCTACTTCTAATTCGTCTTGATCATCGACCACTTGCTCGTCACGTACTTCCTCCACTGCAAAGACTGTTGAAGCCTTAACTTCCGTTTTATTAAAAATATTCTGCGGAGTGAACTTTTCGTCCAGCAAAAACCGAATATAGTCATCACCTTTTTGCCTTGTATATTGGAAATACATGATCCAGTGCGCTGTAAGAAAATCATCATCAGAAAGGGGTTTCTGCTTATTGCGACCAAGTTGATAATAAACTTCTTTCCACGCATCGTTTATTTTTCCGCGTAGACTCTTTCTTTCATCATTTTTTAATTCATCTTCCTCGTAAAGAGTTGTGAGGTAAATGAGACGATTCTTTAGAAGTTCCAGGTTGGAAAGCCTTTTTCCACGATTATTCATCGTTTCAAATGCAACGAAAACATCAAAATCATCTTGTATTTCGTGAATATTAAACATCAAGTTTTGAGTCGTTTTCTTAAATAGGGTTTCAATCTCGGAGATTCCAAACTTGTCAAAATAATTTTGTAGGTTCTCTTTAAAGAACCTCTTTGCATTTTCCAAATTCAACGTGTAGAACGTTTCTTTTATACTTCCACTATTCGGCTCCCCGAATATACGGTGACGCAGATATTTAAAACTAGGATTATCCGTTTCATAGCCAAACTTGTATGTATTAATGATAAACTGTGGTGGCTTTTGAATGACTAAATACTCTTCTTTAATTTGTTTTAAGCTAAAGGTCCCAATATAGATTTCCTCATCTTTTTTGTTTTGATTTTCAGGTAAACCTTTTACAAGATCAACGATTCCCTGAATAAAGATAACAAACGTAGTAAGGCGTTGCTGCCCATCCACAATATGAAATGGCTTAAAGCCCCTGTCTTCTATTAACCACCCTTCCTCATTCCAACTTTTCCAATCATCTCTACTGACTTCTTTAAGAGATAATAAGCCAGTATAGTGAAACCTATCTGAAGGTAAATTAACAAGGTCTTCCCAGAAGTCTTTCACTTGTTTTGTAGACCAAGCATATCCTCGTTGGTAATCTGGTATTTTGAAGATACGATCTTTGAATATTTGTTTTAGAGATTCTAATTCTTTCATCAGAACTCCTCCTTTTACCTGGTAGTTGAATTTTTTCACTTGGGATTATTTTTTCTTCTTTGAACCTTCTGCTGGTTGCTGTAAAGCAATCTCTACTAATATTCTAGATAGTATGAGAGATAAACCCTTCAATTTTGATAATCTAGAAAAGCTTTCACGAAACATATAAACTGAAGAGATTAAAATCATTAGTATCCCAATAATTAATAAGTACAACATTAATAAGAGCTTAGCTTGTTCTGTGTTACCGTCAGATAATAATTTAAAGCTGTAAGATAGAAGTCCTGAAGTAAATAAAGCTACAACCAATGATCTAATGTAAGGATGATTATAGGCTGCCGGTGAATTGCTTAAGTATTCAATTTCTTTGGTTACGTATGCATCTAGACTTTCAAGTTGATCCTTAGAAGAGAATTTTTGGTTTCTAAGAAACTTCCTGAACTCTTTCAATCTGTCCCTCTCAACCGATGGATCATGATCTCTTACTTTTTCTTGATGCTTATAACTAACAATTGTTATCGTAGCGAAACCAACAAGACTAATTATTATGAACTTTAAATTCATGAAGAAGTAACTTATAAAAATCCCAACGCCACTCATCACAATTAATAATAAATATAAAATTAACCAACGATTTCTTTGGATATTATCTTTAATCAATGAGATTAAACTGTATTTTTTTGTATATTCTTTCAGTATCTTATCTAAATTCAACAATTGTCCCCCACTTACATCACTTATCCAACTTGTTTTCCTTTAATTTGATCAAACAATTTCTCTATCGTTAAAGTCCCGACATTAGCATACTTTGCTAAACTTACTAGCTCTTTAGGTAATTGTCCTACATTCATAATGCCGTTTTGCTTAAGTTGTTTCAGCAAACTAGGAATACCTGAAAACTCTTCAGGACTTAAAGGAATAGCAGATAATTCTTCAGTCACCACTATATAGTCAGATTTATAGAAGAATAACAATTCTCCCCGACGTGCGTGAGCAATCTCTCTTCTAGTAAGCTCCTCTTGAACAAAGGTAGTTAATTCTTCAAAGAACGTTTTATCATTCTTTTCATTGTATCGTTTTACATGTTTGTGGAGATCCACCAGATCATGTGGTAATTCACTTACAAATCGCGCCTGCTGCACTTCCCCTAATCTTATTAGAAACGTTTCAGACTTCTGGAATCGTTGTGGAAGTAAAAATGCATCTCTTAAGAAGAATGGAATATCCACATGCTTATCCATATACGATATTTTTCTGATGGTTGAGTATCCCTCAGTTGTTGGATCTCCTTTATCGGTAATAGTAGCGGCTACCTCTGCATGAGCTGCTTGCATTGTTGGGGTTTCTTTTGCTGATAGTGTTTTTTCCAGTGACACTAAACGTGCTAACAATTCATCAAGATCTAATTGCTCGTCACGAGGAAGACATGGCTCTTTGTATTCAGGAACCGTAGTACTGATTGGCCCATAACTTTCGATATACCACTTTACAACATTGTATAGAGCTTCCCAAGACGTTAAAGACTCGGAGTAACGAAACATTCGTGTTTGATGCGCTGCTTGATTTCCTGTCATACGGATAGAATGAAGATCATTTAAGACATCTTTAATTAATATCCCTTGTTCATTCAGAAGATTGATTCTTTCTACTATAGTCATTTGAGGAACCTCTGAAATCCCCTCTTCTTTCATGACACTTTTTAGTATATTCTCAATAAACACTCTAGAGTGAGTTAGCATGGTGCGAGGGCTTGTGAATACACTGTGTTCTAGTTCTTTTGCTAGTAGTGCCAGTTCGTTGGAAAGTGGTTCGAGGAATTGATAAAAGTATTTATGGTTCATAGTTTGAGATCTCCCTTTTTTAGTCTAAGCTTATATAAATATTACCAAAGAACGGACGTACAAATGCTAGATTAATTTAAACGATTTGATTACTTTTGCAATCTTAAGTTATACGCCTCATCAATAAATCTAGTTATCTGCTCTAATCTATCTACCCACTCCAACCTAATATACACTTCACCCGGCGTGAGTCTTCCTTTATCCGATTCTTCATATACATGACCGAGCAGTTCATCAATTTCTTTCTGCATGTTCATTGCCGTTTCTGTATGACGTCTTTTGCCAAGGTGGAGAACAAAACATGCCTTCCTTGCAGACGTAATAGTAGCGAATTTGTAACGGGATCTTATACTTACATATCCTATACAATCTGTACGAACACCATTATTAGTTCGTTCATGATAATCTTCTACTTCTTCTTTGTAAGGACTCTTTGCGTATAAGTAATGATCTACTTCCTTTGCCAAAGCAACCGCTTTCTCTGTCTTAAACAAACTATAATAATATTCTTTAGATTTCACTGGAATCTGCTCAGTCACCCATCCAAAATACAATTGAACTCCATTCACATTAACTGGACCTACGACAGCATCCTTCTTCGCCTTTACACCAAATAGATTCACAAACTCCTGGTATTCCTCAAACCACTTCGCATGTTGACTAAAGGAATGAACCAGCATCAACGCATGTTTTGCATGAACGTTTTTTGCTTCAATCTCTGCTGAAGCTATACGATGAAATAACTGGTACCTTTTGTATAATACCTCTTCTTCACTAAGGCCCAATAATTCCAGAATGGACCGTAATCTATTAATCTTCCCTTTACTTGGATTCTCCCCCTTCCATACCCTCACTTCTTCTCCAAACGGTTCAGACACTTTTCCTTCAACCATAATCGGTAGTATTTCTCCACCCGCATTTGTCAGAAGGTAAAGATCATTTTGAGATGGAGCTCCACCTCCTGGAAGTGAAACTTTGTATTCAGGAAATCCATAAAGGACTCTCACATTCTTAAAAAGTGGAATTTCACTATATTCAAATGCTCTTTGTACACTAGATGGAAGATTGTTAGCACCCTCCCAGGATTTTGCTAATTCGTATGCAGAATATGATGGTTTCCATTGTTTTTCGGGATCGGTTAAAAACTCTTTCCAAGAATCCATCCCTTTGGTTGGAACGAAATATTTCCCCATGATTACCTCCTCCTATTAAGAAAAAATATCTATAAATCATTTCAAAGTGTAATATTATGGTAACATAAAAGGAGTATTTTACTAGTATCCAATGAAACGAGGAACCACTAATGCCTATAGCAGAAAGAGACTACTGGAATGACGACCGATATAGACCCAAAAACAAGAAAGCGCCCAAATGGTCATGGGGAGTCATAGGATTCATCCTCCTGGCATTGTTCGCCAGCGGATTACCAATGAAAATCTACAATGAAATCACGATTCAACAGGAACAAAAGATACGAAGCTACCTGCAGGGGAGAGAGCAATTCTTCAGCTCCAGCGATCAAAGCTTCAAACAGCTGCTGACCAAGATCAATGCTGCCAACGGAAATCTTTCATCCGTGACACTCGACATCAATGAAACCAACATGATACTCACTCAAAATTATCAGAAGCTCATCGACCTCGATCCGCCCAGAGAATTCAAGGAGCTACACGACAAAACCGTCGAACTCTACGTCATCAAACAGGCAGCCGTAGATTATTTGATGTCATCAGCAAATGCCAACACCTATCATTCTGAAATCCTCTCTACTTATATAGAAGAAAGCAATCAAATGATGAGTGATTTACGTCCATTGATGATTGAAGGATTGCAGAAAGCAGACCTTCGTTATCGTATCGAGCAGGATGGGACGTTGACTTATTGGGTGAAGGATCACTATTCGCGGAGTTTGGAGTAAGATCCATACGAAAAGGTCTGTCCCTGAGCCTGTGAACAGCCTTAGTGACGGACCTTTATCTATCAATTTAGTATACGTATGCAAGGGGCATGGTCGTTTCACAAAAATTCTCCGGCTCAAATAGAACATCTTCTCATTAAAAAGGGACATAGCCATTGCTATGCCCTCCACATACCCTACTTCTTTATCTGAATCTTCAATGGTTTTTCTACTTCTCTACCATCACGATCGATCATGAGCATCTCCCAATACTCCAGGCTCGGAACAGTAATAACCAATTCTTCCTGATCCCAGCTGTACTCAAGTTCCTCCATCATGCCTTCCCGTTTGTCAGGACTTGCTGCATAGACTTTCAAATCCGGGAGTTCTTCTGCTGTTTGACCGATCGGGTATCTGACCTTCAGCTCTTTTTGAGTTTCAGGCTTAGCAGCTGCATTTCTCCAATTCGAATCGTTGTTTAATAGATTGATAAGGTGAACGACCTCATAATCTTCAAAACCTTTATTGTCTTTGTTATCCCTGACGATAGACCAGATGCTGTTCTGCTCGCCGTTGGTACTTACGTTGACTTCTTTTCCACCGGTCTCTACTTTTACTTGTTTATCTGTCTGGGTACTATCGAACAGAATGTTTTCATAGGCGGCGAAGAATTTGTAGTAGTCTTTCATTGATTCTTTGAGTGAACCGCTCATTTTCTTGCTGCGGTTCGGATAGTATTCGTGAGCCAGCATGTTTGGTCCTTCCTCGAATTTTTCGGCGGTGCCAATTTCGATATGGGTCGCTCCCATGGCGGCGAGGCCGGCGTCCATCAGGCGGACGGAAGGTTCATCGAATAATCCGATGGTCATGCGGCGCAGGTGAATCGTTCCTTGCTGTCCTTCTTCCTGCTTCAGCGTGATTTCATGCTCCCCTGCCGCTAGCTCAGGCAATACGACATATCCGTCTTCGCTGTATGAATCGATATTGCCGGTGCTTTTGAATACGACCTTGTAGGGGTTGCCTTTCTCATCGAGGACAGGCTCGCCGTCGACATAGATGGTTCGTTCCGTATCACTTCCGGCGTTAGCATACGTAAAGATGAAGCTTGTTTCCCCTTTTTCGGCGACATCGACGTCGAAGGTCACTTCATCGCCTGTATGGCCGAAGTTCAGCAGTGTATCCTTATAGATGTGCATCGGGGATAAACTGTCCGCTGTCTCTGCATGTACGCGTTGATTTCCTATTTGAAGATAATCCAGCTTGACGCCGTCATCATCTATATCCCGGACTTCCATCCTGATGATGTTCCGGCCTTTTTTCAGCTGAATATCTTTCATCTCGAGATCTTCCCAGCCATTCGAAGATGAAAATACGACATCTCCTGCTTTCTCTTTGTTCACAAAGACTGCGCGTTTGGCCTCTCTTTTTGAATTTGAATCATTCTTATATCTCCATTTCAAATCATAAGCATCGGCTTCCGGTACGTCGACGGCAAAGTTCAGGAAGTCGCCTTCATCTTTGAAGTTATAAATATGCCCTGTAGTCGTAGTGATCCCGTGGCCTTCCGGGGCAAAATTGGCTTCCTCCACCTGATACTCCACACCGCCTGCTGTCATGCTGTCGAGATTGATGTATTCTCCATTTGAAGCCATTTCGAACATGACCTCATGTTCTCCAGCCGGTACCTTGGCGTTGATGGTCTTCTCCACCATGGCTCCGTCCCAGCCTCCCGGGGTGCTTGAGAACACTGTCTCGGAAACCGTCTTGCCGTCCACATATTGATTGTTGGATGGGATCAGCTCCCCGTCCACATAGATGTTGATATGAGGGTTGTTCCCCGTCCTGTATTTGAAGCTAAGTGTATCAGTTTCTTTTGTATTATTGACGTTGAACACGACCTGCTGACCTTTGTTCCCGAAATTATTCGTATAGCCGGGATCAATCGATACCTCGCTAGTTCTCGAAACGACCGGAAGCCAGCCGATTTCCGCTTCTTCTGCTTCGATTACATTGGTTCCCGATTCAACCTTATCAATTGAAATGCCTGTTTCTGCTGTTTTTCCTTCCATTTGAATGGAGAGCTTATTTTCCCCGCTGTACAGATAGATGGATGCTTCTGCTGTTCCCCATTGACCTTCTGAAGTCGGAGGCAGCGACAAGATGCCGGCTTTCTTACCATTTACGAAGATGCTGCGTTTCGTTTCTTCGCCAGGATTTTTATATCTGACGGAAATGGCCGTTTCTTTCGATTCTCCCGCATTCATCTGGAAAGAAATGAAGTCTCCCTGCTGTTTGAAGTCCGTCACTCCATCGTCACCTGTTTTTATGAGCGGCTCATGTGATGGTTCCCAGCCGACTTCGGCTTTTTCTGCCTGATAGCGATCCTCCCCTACGGAGAGATAGTCGATTTTAGCACCTGTATCATTGACTCCGTCGGCTTTCAGTTTTATCTTGTTCTCTCCCGCTTTGAGCTTGAATTCGGTCTCTTCCGTGGATTGAAACGATTCCCAACCGCCTGTCGGATCGAGTTGGATGGATTCGCTCGCCAGTTCCCCGTTCACATACAGGTGACGGCTGACCGCTGTGCTTTCCACCCCGTATTGGAAGCTGACCGGATACGTTCCGTCTTCGGCGGCATCGACGGTGAATTCAATGAAATCACCATCCGTCTCAAAGTTATACACATGTCCATACTTATCCACTTTACTGCTGATCAGCTCAGCATCCTCTGCTTCATACTCTTTCTCATAGTCTGCTTTTTTAAGGACGAGACTGTCTACGTTCAGCCATAAATTATTTGTATTCAATGACAGCTTGATCTCATTTTCCCCTTCTTGTAGGTCGACTGTCAGGCTTGTTTCCGCAACCGGGTTCCCCCAGCCGGTCTTCTCACTGAATGGAATCGCGTTATTTACGAGAACATCATTCACGTGGATTTTCCCGACAGGGCTTTCTCCGTTGTCATGGCCATACTTAAGGTCCACCGCATAAGTACCGGACTCGGGTGCCTCGACCTTCCAGATGATTTGGTCTTCATCCTTCATCCCGAAATCCCCGACCCATCCAGGGACCTTCTGAATCCTCGAGATGAAATATTCGGACCTCGGCACTCCCTCTACATCCGCGACATTGTAATGCTCGCCCGTCGCCTGCTTGTAGTTCATGTACCCGGCAATGACGACGGCCTTCCCGTCGTTCGTTTCCCTGGTTTCTTCTACTACCTTCAGTAAGTCGCGGTAGTGATCTTTATCCTGCCAGATTTCACTGTAATCAAAGTCGGTCTGTGTAGACGGTCTCGGCACGTCACTGTATCCTTCGTTGCCCCCGACCATATTGAATGTGACAAAGTTCTTGGAATCATTGTTCTCGCTCAATGAGGCCTTCACCGAGTTGATGAGAGAATCATAATCTTTCGAGAAGTGGCGTTTATTGCCTTCATAGTCATATAGATAATCGTTGTCATGGAATCCCCACTGATCGAGGTGCATCCCGTCGAACCCGAATTCATTTACGCCCCTCACAAACTCCCGGTTGATATATTCCTGCCATTCGGCATTCCCCGGGTCCTGGAGGTAGAGTCCGGTCGGCGGGTTCACCCAGTCAAAATAAAATCCTTCCTGGTCACTTAAAGAGGGGTTCGGGAAACTCGCATTCTTCTTATACAATCCCCATTCCTTCTTCACCCCGAAAGCTTCATAGTTTTCCCTTGCGGCATAGTTCATTTGATAGGCCATGGCTGCCGCATTGTATTTCTGCGCTGCACCAATCTGCTGCTTCACCGTGAGTGGATAAAGCTTGCGTCCAAGCAGGTCATCATAAGCGGTATCTTTATCGATATCTTCCGTGATGAAGTTTCCGTCCTCATCAAGCACCGGTTTCCCTTCGCTGTCGGTCTTGGAGTAGACGGACACATCATGGCGCCACATCCAATCATAGAATTGAAAACCATTCAAGTAATACTCCTGGGTCAGCTGTTTCATCTTCTTTTCGCTTTCGGCTGTCGATTCTTGAGGGAATTCGGTTGCATAACCATAACGGGGATACTGGGTCCAGTCACTTGAAACATCGATGGCTGCCGTGACGATTTGGTCGGATCCCTCGAAGGAGGCTTTTACTAGATATCCTTTGAAATCATCTGACGGCGGTGTCCAATCCACCTCTATCCCTTTCAAGCCCTTTTTCACGTGGATCTTCTTGCTTCCTTCTGCTACCTTTTCATTGAGTTGATAGACTTCTAGATGGAGATCGCCTTTCCACTCTTTTTCGGTGTTGAATAAGAGGGACATCTTCACTGGTTCGCCGGGATTATACCTCGATTTGTCGACCAGGAAAGCAGAAATCGGTTTTGACGGAAGGTTCTTTTTCTTTTGGGCTTTTTCTACGGTCTCTTTTGGATTGTCTTTGGCTTCAGCGTCTTGGGGCAGCGTGAATGATGTCAGGGCAAGGTTGATGGCAACCAGGCCGGCAAGGGGCAGTTTCAATTTTTGATTGATTTTCATTTCCTTCCTCCTCATGTGGAATGGCAGGGTCTACCCCTGCCGTATTTACCTGTTTTCGAGCGGCTCGACATTCCCCAACCTAAGAACCGGAGAACCCTGCTCAGGACATGCCCAAAGCACAGCATTCCTGATCACCTGCTGTATATCCTTGTGATAATACGTCGGATACGTCTCATGCCCTGGCCTGAAGTAGAAGACCTTCCCTCTTCCGCGCCGGTATGTACAGCCACTCCTGAACACCTCTCCTCCCGAGAACCAGCTGATGAAGATGAGTTCGTCTGGTTTCGGTATGCCAAAGCGCTCGCCGTACATTTCTTCTTTTTCGAGTTCGATGACTTCTGGGATGCCGTTCACGATGGGATGGCCATCCTCCACGACCCACAGTCTTTCTGTGTCATCGGCTTCCCTCCACTTGAGTTCTCCCGTCCTGGTACCCATCAGTACCTTGAAGACCTTCGAATTATGGGCTGAATGCAGTGGGATGAATCCCATTCCGTCGAGGATCCGTTCCTTCACTTTCTCTACAATGTGGTCGCTCACTTCATCATGGGCGATATGCCCCCACCAGATCAGTACATCCGTTTCGTTGAGGATGTCGTCTGTCAATCCGTGCTCAGCTTCATCAAGTGTCGCCGTCTTCACCACGAATTCTTCCTGCAGGAAGCCTGCAAGTGCTTGATGAATTCCCGCAGGATAAATCTCCTGTACAGCCGGATTCGTTTGTTCATGTCGATATTCATTCCAGATTGTCACGTTAATCATTGTCATTCCTCCATTTTCTTAAGTTCTTTTACGTCTATTTCTTTTCGTAATGTATTGGATAAGAGAACGGAATCAATCACCCGCTGGACGACATAGCCGTCTCTGAATGTCGGTCGGTCACGTTCTTTCTTATCGAGAATGGCGTCCACCCATTTCCATATTTCGTTTTTATCCGTTAGACGCCATGGGCGGAAACGTTCTTCAGAAGGCTCTGCCTCATCGTCCCAGGGCACACAGTTTTCCACTTTGAGATCCTGCCAAGGACCCTTTAATGGTGCATACCTCAATCTGGTCCCCAACTCACTGGATAGAAGCTGCAACGCGCCCTTCTCTCCTTTCACCGTCAAATCGATTGTCTGGTTCCGATTTCCCTGAATTGAAACCCAGCTGGTATAAAAGGATCCCTGGACTCCTGATGGAAACGAAGCATGGAAGAAGACAGAATCCGCTGCGCGATCCTTATTTACTGACTCACTCAACCTTTCTATCCTGCCGTCCTCCAAACATGATAGGGAAGCCGAAACTCCTTCGATTTCTTCTCCAAGGATATAGTGGACAGCATCGATGAGATGGGAACCCAGGTCAGCGAGCACCCCGCCCCTTCCTCCCGACGAATGCGTGCCGCGCCACCCCGGTGGACCTGATAACCCGAAATCACCCGAATACTCGAACCTTCCTTCATATACGTTGCCTATCAATCCATCCTCTATCAGTTCCTTTAACCGGAGGACGGCAGGGTTCTCCCGATAAGTGAAATTCACTCCATGGATGATGCCGTTTCGTTCTGCCATTTCCCACATCGCTTTTGCCTCTCTCGTATCCATAGCTAACGGTTTTTCACACATAACATGGATACATTTTTCCGCAGCCAGCAAGGCAAGATCATGATGACTGGAGTTCGGGGTCACGATGCAGACGCCGTCGATGTCTTCTTCCAGCATTTCCTCGTAGGACCGGTGGCTGGATGGGATACCGTATTTAGCGGCAAGCCTTTCAGCATTTGTTCCATTTTGACTGCAGATCGCCTCCAAGATGACGGAGGGATGCCGTTTCAGAATTGGGAGATACCACAAATCTGCGAATGAACCGGAACCGGCGACGGCAATCTTTACTTTTTGATTACTCATAAACGTCTCCTTTCTATTCGTCTATGTTTATGGACTGACCTTTTTCGGCTGATTCGATAATACGCTCCAGCACCTTTTGATTCTGATAGCCATCATGGAAGTCAGGGATTTCTTCGTGCCCCTGGCCGGTCACTATTGCGATGAAATCCTCGAGCTGCTGACGCCTGTAGCCAGGTGGAATCTCCAGGGTCTCTTTCGTTGTTTGAAGCTCATTCCCATCAACCAAACTGAGCAGGACTTCATCCGGTTTTTCACAATTGACGTGGATCGTCCCGATATCTCCGTACAATGTCACTTCATGCTGGTTCCCGGAACCGATTGCGTTCCTTGTTGTCAGGAACGCCCCTACCACATCATGCTCCAGCACGGCATGGAAGCTGACATAATCGTCCACTTCCACTTGATGCATATGACCGGTTGCTGGATTCCTGCGTTCCGGGACAAAGGTTCTCATTAACGCAGATACGGATTTGAATTCCCCGACAAGGAACCTTGCGCTGTCGATCATATGTGCACCGAGATCACCCAACGCCCCCGTCCCGGTAACCGCCTTATTGAACCTCCATAAATACGGGACATCAAAGATCGGTGAGCCGAACGATTGAAGATAGCGGACCTCCAGATGACGGAGAGTACCGATCTTATTTTCCTCCAGCAGCTTCTTGGCATATCTGAATGCCGGTATATAACGGTAAGAAAACCCGACCATGCACGGAATCGGTGTCTTCTCATACAGTTCCGCCAGATATTCCGCTTCCTTGAAATTTAAGGTGAATGGCTTTTCTGCCATGATGGGTTTCTGATGCCGGATGCACAACTCCAATACTTTCGCATGCAAGTCATTCGGCACAATCGAAATCACCGCATCCACAGTCGGGTCCTGGATCAGCGATTCCATCTCGTTGAATCGCTTTTCTTCTCCAATCCCCTCTTCCTCTCCCACCTTTTGCAGTAGTTCATCGTTCACATCGCACAACGCGCTTAATTGGAGTTGATCCAGCTCGGAAATCATCCTTCTGTGGGCATCCGCCATTCCTCCGAGTCCGATAAGACCTACCTTGATTACGTTATTCACTGTCATATCTGTTCCCCCTTTGCTTCTACTTTCTATTGTAAAGACAACACCTCTCCAGAAGAATAGATAGAATGAAAGCGCTTAATTTATGACACTCATTCATGTATATAAAACACTTTCTCACAGAAAAAAGCAGCACGCCGGCTGCTTTTTTTCTGCGTTGTTAATTTAATTTATAAACTCTCGCTTCATAAGATTTTAATTTTCCATTTTTCTCAAGATGATTATCATTACTTTCATAATTACCAATCAGCAAAGAGGAAGATTCAAAGTGAAGACCTTCCGGCAATGTAAAGGCTGCATCCTCCCCCGTGAAGTTACACACAATCACAAGCTTCCCTTCCCCGAGTGTCCGGGTGTAGGCGTAGATTTGCTTATGGTCATCAAGGATAAGGTCATACGTGCCATAAACGATGATGTCATGTTCCTTACGAAGGCGGTTCAATTCCTTGTAGTAATAATAAATGGACGCGGGATCTTTCAACGCGTTTTCTGCATTGATTTCCTTATAGTTCGGATTGACCTTCAGCCACGGCGTACCGGTTGTAAACCCGGCATGTTCACTGTCATCCCATTGCATTGGCGTCCTTGCATTATCCCGCCCTTTACGATAGATGGCTTCCATGATCGTGTTGTGATCTTCTCCGCCCTCCGTCACTTTTTCACGGTACATATTGTGAATTTCTATATCGTTGTACTCTTCAAGGGAGTCGAATGCAACGTTCGTCATCCCAAGCTCTTCCCCTTGATAGATATAAGGAGTTCCCTGCAGCATGTGAAGGAACGTAGCAAGCATCTTGGCAGATTCAACGCGGTATTCCTGATCGTCCCCGAACCTCGAGACCATCCTTGGCTGATCATGGTTATTGAGGTAAAGACTGTTCCAGCCCCTGCCTTCGAGGTCTTTCTGCCATTTTGTCATCACCTGCTTCAGATCGGTGAGAGCCCAGTCCTTCACGTCCCATTTACCGCCGGGGCCGGAATCCAGGTCCATGTGTTCGAATGTGAAGATCATGTTTAGCTCCGTACCCTCTTCATTGGCATATCGGGCGGCATCCTCCGGGGACGCCCCTGGACATTCGCCGACTGTCATCATGTCATAGTTCGAGAGTACTTCCCTGTTCATTTCCTGCAGATACTCATGGACACGGGGGCCGTTCATGAAATAATCCCCGCCCCAGTCGTATCTCTTTCCGCCTGGTGTACTCGGGAGGCCGTCCTCTTTGGAGATGAGGTTGATGACATCCATCCGGAATCCGTCGACCCCTTTATCCAGCCACCATTTCATCATGTCGTAGATTTCAGTTCTCAATACAGGGTTTTCCCAGTTGAGGTCCGGCTGTTTTTTACTGAAAAGGTGCAAGAAATATTCGTCCGTCGTCTCATCATACTGCCAGGCCGATCCACTAAAGAAAGACGTCCAGTTGTTTGGTTCATTTCCGTCCTTGCCGGGACGCCAGATATAATAATCCCTGTAAGGGTTGTCTTGCGATTTCCGGGATTCCATGAACCATGCATGTTCATCCGACGAATGATTGACCACAAGATCCATCATCAGCTTCATCCCTCTGGTGTGGAGACCTTCCAATAATTCCTCCCAGTCTTCCATTGTCCCGAATTCGTCCATGATAGCTTTGTAATCGCTGATATCATATCCATTATCATCATTGGGAGATTCATAGACGGGGGACAGCCAGATGACACCGACTCCCAGTTCTTTTAAGTAATCCAGCTTGCTGATGATTCCTTGTAAATCACCGATCCCGTCTCCGTTACTGTCTTTGAAGCTTCTCGGATAAATTTGATAGACGACGCTTTCTTTCCACCATTTTTTCTCCATTTTTCTCTTCCTTTCTATGATGAGAGCTGACGATCTATATCAGCTGCCGCTTTCTTTAGTCCTTCTTCTACACTTACTTCCCCACTGAAAATGTTCCTGAAGGTATTTGTCAGGATGGTGTTGATTTCTTCCCATTGCGGCACCGGCGGCCTTAAGAAGGCTTCATCGATGCTTTCGATATAACTTTTATAGTAAGGATACTCTTCTGCAAAATTCGATATTTCCACCCGTTTATTCGTTGGGAGTAAACCTGCTTTTAACAGTAGGCTTTGAGGCTCTTCGGTGGTCATCCATTTCACGAACGTCCATGATGCTTCCCGATGTTTCGTTCCTTTCGTGATGACCGCATTTTCTCCGCCGAGGATGGAACACTCTTCCCCATTACTCGGAAACACGCCTGAAGCCGTTCGCTGATTGACAAGAGCCAAGTCGTTTTCTGACCTTACGCTGTAGAACCATGGCCCCTCATCAATCATGAAATAATCACCCGAACTGACATTTTGCCACGTCTCCGCATATCCACTGAGTACCTCGGGAGGAATATATCCGTTCTGGTACAGCCCCAACAACTCTTTAAGTGCTGAAATGCTCTCTTTGCTATCCAGATAGCCGCTTGCCTTTGTATAGTCCTTGTTCATCACCTTTCCGCCCAATCCGTAAAAATAGGGGAGGCTGTTCCAGGGAGAAACGTCACTGATGCCGATTTTCAGATTGTGTTCCTTTACGATCCCGATCAATTCATCCATCGTTTCTGGAAGATGATCCAGTTCGAGTTTCTCTAAGGCTGCTTTATTGTAAATGGCTGCTTTTACATTCGTGTTCAGGGGTAACCCGTAGTAATTCTTTCCGAATCGATTTGACTCAAGGGGATTTTGTAGGAATCTTGACTTGACCAAATCAAAGTCATCAAATTCACTTATTGGATAAAGTAAATCCAGGTGGACAAATTTAGGAATCCAAGTAATATCCATTCTGACGACATCGGGGGTCCGATTGACGGATGCCCGTGAAATAAGCGCTGACATCAGCTGCTTGCTATGAGGCTGCCTGACGGATTTGACATCGATCCCAGGATATTTCTCTTCGAATAACGGAATGATCTCATTTTCAAAGATTCTCGTTTCTTTGTCGCTGTAAGTATGCCAGATCTCTATTTCTTCCACACTGTTTTCATCAGATAATTTCACTTTCTTTGATTCGTCGATGATATGTTGATTTCCGCAAGCGTTCAATATAAGCAATAAGATCAGTATGATGGTTGTCCGGAATCGAATCATGTGAGAATCCCTTTCCCTATCTATTTATGATGCTCAGTCCTGTAATCCCCCGGGGAGAGGCCGGTGACTTTCTTGAATAATTTACTGAAGTACTTCACATCATTGAAACCTGATTCACCAGCTACTTCATATACCTTCAGTGAAGTGTGGCCGAGAAGTTCTTTCGCCTTGTTGATTCTGAGTCTTATCACGTAATCGATGAAATTGACATCCATGAATCGCTTGAATAAAATGCTAAAGTAATTCCGGCTGATATGGATATGATCTGCCACGTGCTGAAGAGTCATCTCTTGTGTATAGTGCTCATGGATATACGTGAGGGCCTTATCCAACAGCTCATTATCCATATGGGGATGTTTACTTTCCGATTCAAGAAAGAGGTCACATTCATTCTTCGCTTCATGGAAAAGCCCTGTCAATTCCTCCAGTGTTTCTGAAGAAGCCAAGTTTGACATATGGTCTATTAATACGCTTACTTCAACCTTATTCCAATATAGTGCCTTCAGGATATACCCTGCTTCCTTCTTGACGTTGTCGGGGTGCATATCCTCTTCCTTCCAGCGTACAAACCTCGCCTCGAGGAAGTTCTCAAGTGATTCTTCCCCATGAATTTGAGCTTTTATCTCTTCAAGACTCAGGGGCTCCCGAAGCATTTTCACTCCTCTTTCATAAGGAAAGATCTCAGTGTTACTTTGGAAGAAATATTGTTTGCCTGAAAGAGAGGCATGATGGTATCCCTCGACCAATTTTTCACGATCTGAAACCACTGCATAGCTGAACACCAGTTTCAGCGACGTTTCCTTTTCAATCTTCTCCTTCAACTTGTTAACAGTATCCCTGGGTTCTTCCGTATTCCCCATGAAGAAAATCAGTTCATTTTCACCTATCGGAAAGCAATACCCGTCTTCAGTTTCTCTATAGAAACGCTCTTGAATTTCATCGACGATCAAATTTTTATAAAGGAAACCAAATTCATCTTCGAGTCGATCAAGTTCCTTTATGCTCCCAAGCAGTAGAAGCTGGGGCATGTGAAGAGATTCAATCCTTTGTTCACACGCATGGAACGGTTCTTTCTGCAGAAGGATTCTCTTGATCGATTGTTCCGTCCTCCGCCTGTCGTTGATCTTATTGGTCTGTTCCGCCTGATCAAGCTTCTCTGTCACTTTTTCCTCATCGAGGATTTTGTCGATACATTTATGGATGGTCCTTGAGAATTGGTCAGGTTCAAGTGTCTGTTTCAATATATAATCGACCGCCCCGTGGGTAAGGCCTTCCCGGACATATTCGAACTCATTGTAGCTGCTGACCAGGACCACCTTTAGCTTCGGGTTCATTTGAAGCGCTTTCTTCATCAACGTAACGCCATCCATGACAGGCATCTTTATATCGGTTATGAGAATATCCACATGGCCGGTTCTTTCCATTGCGTCTAACGCTTGTTTTCCATTTGAAAAGTCACCGATCAAGTGAAGATTCTTATCCTCCCAGTCAATGGAGGATTTCAGGCCAAAGCGGATGATCGGTTCATCATCCACAATCATCACGTTATACATCTTGATCACCCCTGGTTTTCGTCATCAATACAAGCTTCACAACGGTCCCGTCCCCGCTGGTGATTTCAAACTTTGAATCCGGACCAAAATAAAGTCTGATGGAATCGGCCACATGACTTAATCCAATGCCTACGTATGAGTTGTCCCCAACAGACGACCTTTGCACCCGTTGTAACATATCCTGTTCAACACCCACTCCGTCATCCCTGATTTCGATTTGAATTCCTCCGAGGATATTCTTACCCGTGATCCACACTGTCCCTTCCGTTCCTGTTGGTACGATTCCATGAAAGATTGAATTCTCCACGATCGGCTGCAGAAGCATCCTCGGAATCTCCCAATCTTCCACTCCCTCTTCAAAGTCCGTCACTAAATGGAACTTCTGCTCATACCTGATTTGCAGGATGACCATGAATTGTTCAACCAATTCCACTTCTTCCTTTATGGATATAAAGGTCCCGGTCTTCCCCATATTCCCTTCAAGGAGTTTGGATAATGCAGTAAGGGCGGTGTTCGCTCTCTCCGTCTCTTTAAACTGGACGAGCCAGCGTATCGTACTCAATGTGTTAAAAAGGAAGTGAGGATTGATTCTGTGCTTGATGGCCCGAAGGACGGCTTCCTGCTTCTGATGCTGTTCTTCCTTCACTTGCTCTAGTAAATCTTCCACCCGATAGATCATATGGTTGAATTCGGAGCTCATCATTCCGATTTCATCCTTCGAATCCACACTCGTACGCACCTTTAAGTTCCCCTCGCCGACAAGCTTCATTTGCTCCGTCAAGATCTTAACCGGATCGGTCACTTTCTTTGCGATGAAACTCCCGACGAGAATCGCCACTATTCCGAAAATGATGGATGCACCGATGATGATTTTTTGAATCGAAATGATTTCGCCTGTGATTTCAAAAGTCGGTACCCTCCCGACGATCAACCAGCCGTTCCCGATCGGTTCCGTTACGCCATAATAAGGGATATCATCCTCTTCGTATTCGAATTCCCGTTTATCAGAAAGGATATACTCCCGCATTTGCTTATTCTGAACGGGATTATTCAGATTCTCTAAATCGTTATCGATCACCACTTCCGCTTGCTCATTCACAACAAAGAAGTGGCCGGTCTTCCCAAGCTTGATTTGGTTGATTTTATCCAATATCGCTTTTCCGTCCAGGCTGACCTGGATATAGGCGATGTTCTCCATCGTATCAAAGTCTTTCAACACCCTGGTGATGGGCAGAATAAGATCGGTGTTTTCACCGGCTCCACTGAACCGGTCGTATTGAAGTCCACCCCACACCAGCTCTCCATCTCTTCGAACCGCTTCCTTGGCCCAATCCATTCCATCAATATTCACCTTTGAGAGCTTATAAGGGGAAAAGGTCCCGCTTCCCCAGCTCATCCCGTCTTCCTTCAATACATAAATGATCCTCACAAATGAACTTGTATATATATTTGAATTCAAATACGATGTCATATATTCTTGATTTTCTTCTGTGTCTGAGGAGCGATTGTCCAAGTCATCCTTCACGATCTCCTGTATTCTTTCATTACTATAGATGAGATCTGACATATCACTTCCATTGGAGAAGATAAAGGACAGGGATTCCGCTGCCTGTCTCGCAATCTGCCTTGACGATTCCCTTACATTTTCTTTTACGACATCCGAGGCGGAATGGTAGAAGAACACACTATTAAAGACCGTAGGGATTAAACAAACGACTAATATGGTGAGAATGACCTTGGCAGCCAGCCGTTTCTTTAGAAGCTGTATCATCTGCTAATCCCTCTTTCCGTTATTCTTGTTATCTATCATATCTCTCCTTCCCAGTAGGAGCAATAGGTCCTATTTATAGTCGATCACGACCAGATCCCAATACTTGAGGGATGGGACGGTGAACGTAATCGAGTCCCCTTTTTGCTTGAAGTCAATCTCCAGAGGGGAACCTTGATAGGCATCAGGTGTTGCCACCCAGATCTTATCTGCCTTACCCCCGGCCTTCACTTCCACTTCGATATCCTTTTCTTCCTCAGGCTCAGGCTGTACTCCTTCATTATCCCGCCATTCCAGCGAGGAAGCATCAGTGAAATTGATCAGATGAATAAGCTCTTTATCCTCTTTCTTTTTGGCAAATGACCAGATGGAACCGAGCTTTGGCTGATCGGAGACGGTAAGATCCCCTTCTATCTTCACTTCTTTTTCCGCTTCCTCACCGCCATCACGTAGAAGATTCTGATAGGCTACCTGGAAGTCATAGTATCTTGTCAATTCGGTGTTCAGTTCATCACTCATGCTTAATTTCTTGTGAGGGAAATACTCTTTCGAAAGCATATTTTCGCCAAGTTCCAGGTGTGAACCTCCAGAAGCGAAAATGACCGCATTCGTCATCAAAACACCAGGCGTATTGAATTCTCCCATGGAGTCAGATAAATCATAGTTCATGTAGGCAGCCAGGACCGTATTCAGCTTGCCTTTGCTGTACTTACTATTCTGATCAATGACGCCTTTAAGACTCGAATACGTATTATGACCATCCCAAAGCTCCGAATAGAGGAAGTCCACCGGTGCCTGGGAAGCGATATATCCTTGTGCATACTGCGAAACGGCATTCATGACCAGGTCGACACCCAGTTCCTGTTTCGCTTCATTCAAGAATGGAACATACGTAGTCGAAAGGTCTACCGTCTTCCCGTCACCATTCCAAAGTACGCCACGGTCACCAAGCTGATCGACGTGCCATCCGTCAAAATCCAGATGATTAAACACTTGTTTTTCTTCATTTAGAATGAAGTCCTGCCATCCTTTATTGGAAGGATCCATCAGGTAAATATCACTCGCCCAATTATCAGGTAGGGGATGGTGATCCTGCTCTTCCGCATCCGGATCCTTGAATAGGCCCCATTCCTTCTTCACTCCCTCATCTTCAGCACCTTCATAGCTGCCGAACAGGAGATTATAATTCATCGCCTTCATATTTTTTTCATGAGCAAGGGAAATGTAGCGTTCGATTGTATCCCGTGATACTTCCCTGTTGGCGATATCCGGCCAGGTTGAGGCAAGCTTACCATCTTCCATCTTGAGAGGTTTCTCATGTTTATACTGCCAGTCGTAAAATTGCAGCCCATTGATATGGAATCGATTTAATTGGTTGATCACATCTTCCTGCAGATCTGCTTCCATGTCGTAAAAATCGGCAAGATACCCGTATCTCGGAAATTTGGCCCAATCGGAGGATACATCAACACCTATGTTCTGGTGATCAATGACCTCATCTCCTTGTTTTACATACACTTCCACCATATACCCCTTAAAATCATCTTCTTCCGGTTTCCAAGACCACGATATCTCTTCGTCTTTCAGATTGATTTCTTCCTCTTTCACTGTTTCTGCCAAGTGTTTATACTGAACCAGTATTTTTCCTTCTTTTACTTTTTCCTTCAATGATAATGAAAGCTTCACGGATTCCCCCGGTTCATAGGCGGCTTGATCCGTGCTCAGTTCATCCACCCATTTCCCTTGTTGAATCGTCTCCGCTTGAAAGACAGGTTCAGAACTTGAATTCACACAACCTAAGAGCATCACTGCTGTAAGTGACATGCTTGCCAGAACGGCCAGGCTTTTCTTTTTCCCCATTACTCTCACCCTATTCTTCTATATGAGTTATCCTTTGACCGCTCCTTCTGAATGTCCGCTCTGTACAAACTTCTTCTGGAAGATGATATAGATGATGATCACCGGCAGAATCGCAATCAAGGAAGCACCAAATATCCAAGACCAGTTACTCGCATATTTACCCTGGAACATCATTAGCGCGATCGGCAAGGTTCTCATCGCTTCATCCTTGATGATCGTCAACGCAACGAAATATTCATCCCATGTCCCCGAGAATGAGAAAATGGCCATTGTACCGAGGGCAGGCTTCGAAAGAGGCAGATAGATCCTTCTGAAAATGGTCCAGTTCCCTCCTCCATCCATCAAAATGGATTCTTCCAATTCCTTCGGTACGGTCTCAAAGAACCCTCTCAGGAAGAAAGTAGAACCGACCACACCACCGCCAATATAAAGTAACCACAAGCCCCAGTAAGTGTTCACAAGTCCAAGGTTCTTAATGACGGTAAATTGAGGAACGATGGCAAGCACAAGTGGAATCATCATCGTGAATAAAAAGATCCTGAATAACAGTTCCTTACCTGGAAACGTAAACCGGACAAAGGCATAAGCCGTCAACGCTCCAAGGAAAACACTTCCCACCGTGGCGACACCTGCTACCAGCAAGCTGTTTAAGAAATAACGAAAGAAGTTATTCTTGTTCCAGACAATTTCATAGTTTTCAAAATTGGGGACTGCCGTGAACACTTCCTGCGGCTTTGGAAGTGAGTAAGCCCCGTTAATGAATGTCGTCATCACCATATAGATAAAAGGTGTAATAAAGACGATGACCCCTAATATGAGAAACAAATAAACAATCAATTTACTAAAAAAGTTCCCATTCATACGTTTACCCTCCTCTTCTATCTACATGAATTTCTGATTGCTCAATTTCTTCTGCTGCGTGAATGTAATCAGGAAGATCGTCAGGCCCATCATCACACCCAGCGCTGAAGAATACCCGAAGTTAAAGTTACTGAATGCCTGTTTGTAAATCATGCTCTGGAGCACTTCTGTCTGCCCCATCGGTCCGCCGTTCGTGATGAAATACACCTGTGGGAAGAAGTTAAAGGCACCCATGATTAAATTAATGATGACAAATGCCGTAATCGGACGCAGCATCGGTATCGTGACAAACTTGAAAGCCTTTATTCCGCTTGCCCCGTCGATTGCTGCCGCTTCATAAAGATTCTTCGGAATCCCCTGAAGGGCCGCTAAATAGATGACCACTGTCCACCCCACCGTTTTCCAAATGTGGAACAGCCAGATGACGATCATCGCCGTCCACTGGTTCTGTAGCCAGCTGATCGGCTTATCCACGATCCCCAGATGGACGAGGACAAAGTTGATCAACCCATTATCACCATCTGCAAACAGATAACGAAAAAGGAATGCAACGACAATCCAAGACGTAATAATCGGAAGATAATACAACGTCCTGAACGTAATCTTGTACTTAACAAATTGAATATTGATCAACACAGCAAAAAACAGTCCTAAAAACCAGTTGATCGGTACCGTCACGACTGTATTGAGAAATGTATTCCTGACGGCGTACGCAAAAGCCGGGTCCGAAAAAGCCTTTTTATAATTCTCTAAACCGACAAAAGGACTTTCCGCACCGGGGATGATGTTATAATCCTGGAAGCTCATCACAATCCCCTTAATGAGGGGATAAATGACAAATATAGTGGCCCCGGCAAGCCCGATTAGAAGAAAAGGGGATACTGCCAGCCATTGCCTTGCCCCTTTTTTGAACCTCTGGGAAAATGGTTTTTTTTCAGAAAGAATAATATCACTGTGATTATTATTTAGATTCGGGTCCATCTTGATCCCTCCTTGTATCCATATGAATGAAAGAAGATACTGCACCAAATCGGTGAGTACCTTCTCTTGTCAACATTACTGTTGTAGAATGGCATCCGCTTTCTTCGCTGCATCATCCATTGCTTCTTTCGGTTTCATCTTCCCGCGCATCACTTTCTCAAAGTTCAAGTTGATGACCTCTTCAATTTCCGACCACTCAGCAATCGGAGTACGCGGCAGCGCTGTTTCCAGCTGCTTTACATATTTCTCGACAATTGGATTCTCAATCACTTTTGGATCATTCGCAGCGTTCTTATTCGTCGGAATCAATCCTGCTTCAGCCATCAATTTCTGCGGCTCTTCTGTCAACATCCATTTCGCAAACGTCCATGCTTCCTCAGGGTGTTCGGAACCTGCAAATGTGACAAGGTTCTCACCGCCGATAACAGAACGGCTTCCACCCGGACCTTCAGGAATCAAACCGCTGACCGTTTGTTCTTCCGGATTGAACTTGCTCCCTTCTTCATTCCCAAGAATGCTGTAGAACCAAGGGCCGTCATCAATCATCAGATATTGACCTGCTTTCATTCCGTCCCATGCGCCAGGTTCACCGCCAAGAATGGTGGGAGAAAGCAGCTTATTCTTCTGCCATGAAGCCATTTCTTCAACCGCAGCAACGCTTTCCTTACTATTTAGGTAGCCATCGAACTTTGTATAATCATCATTCGTCAACTTACCTCCGAGACTCCAGAAATATGGAAGGAATCCCCACGTATTGCTTCCGCCGATGCCGATTCCACCTTTAGCGCCGGCATCCACTGCCTTCTTCGCTGCATCTTTCAACTCATCCATCGTCTTAGGCGCTTCCGTGTATCCAGCTTTTTCAAGCAAGCCTTTATTATAAATGGCTATTTTCGTATTCGTATTCACCGGTACTCCATAATACTTCCCATCAAAAATGTTCGTTGCCATCGGAGCTTCAAAGACACTGTTCTTAACATCCTCGAACCCATCCATCCCACTAACTTCTTGAAGGGCACCCATCTTGGCAAACTCAGAAACCCACACAATATCCATACGCATCAAATCAGGTGCTTCCCCACCGGAAACCCCGGCGATCACCTGCTGTTTCAATCCTTCATAAGGCATCCTCGTAAGCTTCAACTCAATATCAGGATGTTCTTTTTCAAACAATGGTTTGATCTTCTCATTAAGAATGACTTCTTCCTGATCACTATACGTATGCCAATAATCCAACACAACCTTATCGCCACTACTCTTAGATCCAGTCTCACTCGATCCCCCGCTGCAGCCCCCGGCAAATAACATCGTGGATATCGCTGCACCTGTCATAAACTTCTTCCAAGCCTTCATATCCTTAACCCCTCCCTTTTCTATACCTCCATTTTCCATGAAAGCGCTTTACTATAAAACCGCTTACATTCTTGTGATGGTGTTATATATTTGATTGTTTTTGGTGGTAGTTATGATGTGGAATTGAAAAAAGTGTCATATTTCTCTGTTTTAGAGAGATATGACACTTTTTAGGGGAAGCATGGGGACGGTTCTGTTGCTTCTCTTATAATAGAAAAAGGAAGCACGAGAAGAACGAAATCGCTATCGCGATGGCTTAAAAGATTCCTTCCAACTAAAAAAAGGCAAAAAAAATGAAAAAGTATGTTCTTTTGTGGTATTGTTTAATCGCCAAACCAAACAATCCTTAGAAAGAAAATACTTTTTCATATGCCTATTATATCATCGAATTCCTCATATTTGTATACCCTTATTCTTATTACCAGAAATCGCCCACCTCCATAGAGTAGATGAATGTCCATTTATCTATTATTCTAGGAGGCTATTTACGTGGATTATCAGCAGAAAATTGAACTTTACTTCGAACTTAAAGGAACACCGGAATCCTCGAGGGAGTCCTATAGGCGGAGAATGAAGGCGTTTGTTTCGTTTATGGAAAAGCAAAATAAAAAAATCTCTGACACAACAGAAGAGGATATTCAACAATACATCCTTTTTCTGAAACAAGTGAAAGGACTCACCCCGGGGACGATTAACAACTACATTTCTTCGATTAAATTCTTCTACACTTACGTGTTAGAAAAGGAATGGAACCCAAACAAACTTCCCAGGATGAAAAGAATCAAAAAGTTCCCTGTCGTTCCACCTAGGGAAGATGTCCTTAGACTTATCAACTCCTGTCGAAACATTAAGCATAAGGCCATTTTCTATTTAATCTATAGTAGTGGGCTTCGCGTAAGCGAAGTCGCCCAACTGAAGATCAAGGATATATGTAGTAAATCCATGAGTATCCGGGTTGACGATGCCAAGCATAATACGAACCGATATACCATCCTATCAGAATCAGCACTTATCGTGCTTCGAGAGTATTTCAAAGCTTCTTTCAAAGGGAGACCCTTCAAACCGGACGATTGGTTATTCCCTAGTAGTAAAAATTCCTCGGGACACATTCATATTAAAACAATTAAAAACACCATCATTAAACAGCGGGATAAGATAGAGTTGGACACTACTATTTCGTCTCATACGTTAAGACACTGTTTTTCGACTCATTCTTTGGAAGATGGGGTTGACCCTGTATACATTCAACAGATGCTTGGTCATAAAAACCTTAATACGACACTTGCTTATTTACACATGACCTCAAAAAGTTTGATGGGCGTTAAAAGTCCTTTAGATAATCTGGGAAAAGACCAACGATGAGTACGGTTCAAGAACTGTTTCATACCTTCTATCCGACTTACAAAGAAACATATAAACTCTCTATGGAACAAGCAAAGGCAGCCACAAACATGATGAACTGCCGGACCGCCGCCATGGGTGGACATTCTTACGAATGTGAGTCCTGTAGTCATTCCTTAGTACGGTATAATTCCTGCCGAAATCGGCATTGTACCCTATGCCAGGGAGTAAATAAGGATATTTGGGTCGATCAACGAAAAAAAGATATTCTCGATGCCCCTTATTTTCATGTCGTGTTTACGATGCCGGAACAGCTACATATGTTGATCTACCATAATCAGAAACTCCTTTATGATTTAATGTACAAAGCTGTCGCCGAAACGCTAACCGAACTGGCAGGTGATAAAAAGTACTTGGGAGCACAGATTGGGTTTTTCTCTGTTTTACACACCTGGGGGCAAAACCTTCATTATCACCCTCACATCCATACCGTTGTATTGGCCGGTGGACTAAATGATCGAAATCAGTGGCGCCGTTCAAGTGAGAAATTCTTTATTCCAGTGAAGGTACTGTCTAAAAAGTTTCGGGGAAAGTATCTCTATTACCTGAAACAATACTATCAACAGAAACAATTGAGATTCTTTAACGAGTCCAAGAAGTATCAAGATGCGAAGTCTTTTCAAGCATTGATCGATGAGTGTTACCAAAAAGATTGGTATAGCTATATGAAAAGGACCTTCTCAGGACCTATCGCCGTCATGGAGTACCTTGGTCGTTACACTCATCGAATTGCCATTTCTAATAATCGTATTGTCTCAGCCAACGATCAATCGGTCACGATTCAAGTGAAGGATTATAAACGTAACAATCAAAAAAAGACCGTAACCCTGAAGGGTGTAGAATTTCTCCGTCGCTTTCTCATGCATATTCTACCGAAGGGATTTGTGAAGATTAGACACTATGGCCTCTTGGCTAACCGGAATAAAAAGACCAAGCTGAAACTCTGTCGAAAGCTAACGAAGAGCCCTACGTATAAACCATTATTTGAAGGATTAAGCAAGATTGAAATTCTTTCTATTCTTATCAAAAAGGATGTTTCCCTCTGTCCTTCCTGTAAAAAAGCACATTTAACAGAGGCTATACCATGATTGTAAACAACCGAATATCTTCTTTGAAAAGCCTCTTAAGTGGGGAGGGGGAACCTATACTCTTCACAGTCCCGGAAGGGATTTAGTTTACTCTTTCCCCGGAAAAACATCAAAAAACAGGAAGATTTCGTTACCGATCAGCCGATTGAAATTCCATAGCTGGGGACCGCGACTTCCTTCTTCCTGGCAATCAAAAATTTTGCGTGCGTTCTTATTACAAATATAAAGTGAAAAGATCCAACTAGATTATTACCCTAGTTGGATCTTTTTGCGCGCAAAACTTCCGATTGACCCCTTTAAGAACCGTCCCCTTGCTTCCTTGCTCAATGCTTCTATTCACAAAAGTAGAGTCGCAACCGTCCCTAGTTAACCTACTTCCCTTGAAGCTTCATAATATCCTTTAAGCCCGCGCTCGCGCTGGGGAAAGTTCGCACGTTGAAGACATCTTTAATATTCAATGCCAGTTCTGGTGTTATCTCTACAAGAATGAGTTCTACCCCTATTAATCGTAAACAATCATGCAACGATTGAATTGTGTAGGTGAAATGATTAACAACCTGTTTCACTCCCCCTAATGATAATAAAACAAATTCTATCCGTTTGGATGTACACTCCTCTAGAAGTATAGAGATCAAGTGATCTCCTCGATCTATGTCTATATCTCCTAAAAGAGGCAGGGCAATGGTGTTCTTCCAAATATGAATAATCGGTACCTGCAGTTCCTTTATCATCTGGTCTTTTCGTTTCTGTTCCTCAGCTTGTGACGTCACGTCCATCAACATAACCATATATCCTTCTATCTCGCCAGTATCTTCCATTGGATAAATCGGCGTAATCACAATATCCGCAGCAATTTTTTCTGCAATCATAATTCTTGCTCTGTGCCCCTCTCCCAGCTCCTTCATCATACCCCTTTGATAGTCAGGAGAACGATGAAAGTGGTCCATATTTAACCCAATCATGTCTTCCGCTCTTGATAATCCATAATAAGGAGCAATGGTCTGCAGTGACTGGATGGCTTTGCGATTCATCCAAGTGATCTTGAAATCTGTGTCGGCTATAAGAATATTTTCTCCAATACTATTTAACGTATTTGTAGCTGTAATATCAATAGGAAGCTGATTACTCATGATCCTCCACCTCGTAATGAAATTTATCTCTTTCTCTATAGTATAGTGCTACTTTATAAACGTAAATACATTAATTAAGAAAATAGTTCCTCATTTAAGAGTTCATGTAACTAGAAAAAGGGGGCTGACCCTGGCAAGCTGAGTGACCTCTCGTCCATTTATCATGCCTTCTTAATGGCCAATATTTACTGATCTAAAAGTTAGAGAAGAACATAAACAGGCATTGAAGGAACCTGAAAAAAAGACCAGTCCCTCTTCTAATTGTGCCGTTTGCAAAAAGACTGTTTCTGATAAAGTTAGGGCGTATTGCTTATCAAATCCTCTTTTAATAGGGGAGATTTATTGTTATGAGCATCAGAAAACCGGTGCAAAATAGTTTACCCTTTTATGTAGAAAGTCCCCTATATGAAAGCATTCAACAATAAAAGGGACAAGGTCTCCCCCTGGTCCCCTGCTCCTCAATATATGGCCGCTCCCTCAAATGACTCGTCCGCTTCCATCAAATAAAAATAACTATACTCAACCTAGCACAACGGAACCTTCATCGTGAGAACATTCTCTTTATTGTAAACACTATAATCTGCTTCTCTTCATAAGTCACTTTTTTCAAGTACAGGATAGTTCTGGTGATTCCTAGTTATTATTACATTTAGTGGTTAAACCTATCGAATTGATACAAATATTCAATGAAAAAACAAAAAAGTAAAATAAATACCAATTTATAGTATTTATTACGATCCATAGATTCATGTAATGTTTTTGTTATATTATTGTAATGAATTAGAAAGAAAGAAAGATAGAAAGGGAGTTCACATGAAAAAAGTAATAATGTTTTTATTAGCTCTAACACTTTTAAGTGCTTGCTCTTCAGAAGATACCAATCAGAAAGAGAGTAACAAGGATTCTGGAAAGAAAGAAGAGAGCGTTGAAGTAGATAAAAAGTTATTCAACGTGGAAATTACTCTGCCCGCCTCCATGTTCGAAGATAAAAACCTTGAAACGATCCAGGCTGATGCAAAAGAAAACGGCATTAAGGAAGTAACAAAAAATGAAGATGGATCCATCACATATAAAATGTCTAAATCCGTTCATAAAGAACTAATGAAAGACATTGCTACAAGTATTGAAGAATCGGTTGAAGAAATGAAGACAAGTGAAGACTATGTGTCCATTAAAGACATTACTCATAATGATTCTTTCTCCATTTTTACGGTAGTAGTAGATCAAGCTGCCTATGAAAATAGCATGGACGGTTTTGCCACTTTAACGCTTGGTATGTCCGGAATGATGTATCAACTCTATGACGGGGTAAGCGAGGATGATTACTCTGTCAAGATTAAAATGGAAGATAAAACTTCTGGTAAGACATTCGATGAAGTTGTCTATCCAGATGCCCTTGAAGAGACAGAAGAAGGTTAAAAAATTCTTCTAAAAGGAACCAGATGCACCTAACGTTTTGCATTCATTATTATATAAAAATTATATGGGGGTTAACAGTATGTTGGATTTTATAGCTTTTATTAGTTTATTAGCGGTTTTAGTATTTTTGGTTTTAGCCGTTATTTCATTAATCAAGAAAAAAGGAAAGGCAAAGAGAAATTTCTTGTTCGCCGTGACAGCTTTTGTTTTGTTTATGGTATGTATCATAAACGCGCCTTCCTCTACCAGCGAAACAGCAAACACCACTCCGGAGGAAGAAGTGTCTGCTCAAGAAAGCAACAATGACGATAATGCCAAAGAAGAAGCAGCTAAGAAAAAGGCTGAAGAAGAGGTCAAAAAGACTCCACAACAAGAAATGATTAGTAAGATCCAGGAATTAATTAGTTCAAATCACGCTTATGATTCAGGTTCATATATAAAAGGAGATATTGCAGAGGGTGAATATGCATTTATTCCTTTTGATGGCAGTGGTCAATATTACGCTGAAAAAGATGGTGCTGGGAACATAATTGATAACGAAAACTTTGATAGTTTTGGATATGTATACGTTCATGGTGCTGGAAATATTGATACTGGTGGTGTATTGATCAGTCCTGCTTCATTTGAAACGTTAGGCGTAAAAAGCGCAAAAGAAATCTATCAAGTTGTGAATCAAGTAGAAGGTGAGTATAAAGAATCTGCTTGGTACAAAGTAGGAGTCGACATTCCAGCGGGGCAATATGTAATTGAAAGTTATGGAGAAGGTTACGTTGCGGTTATGAGCGGACCAGTCGGAAACAACGATATAGTAGATAATGAAATTTTTAACGGAAGATACCAGCTTAGTGTAAGCGATGGGCAGTATTTGAAAATATCTCAAGGGGTTATTTCGGAATAATATGAAGTAAATCGGTAGCAAAGCTCAGAGATTAGTATTCTCTGAGCTTTTTTTTGAGGGATTTTTTATTTTTTTTATAAAGTTAGATTGCATGCTAGCTGAGTATAAAAGGTATACACGGAATATACGACAGAGATTTTTTTCAGAAAAGATATTTGAAGCATATTGGCGTTTCTGATGCTTCTTCACAAATCATAACCACCAACGACCTCTTCCCATTAGCATACCGGGGTGACCTGATCCGGCGTTTTCAATTGCATCAATTGATAGTGTTCTAATGGTTTGAATAGAAAGGCGATCAATACTTATTTTTTCTTATGCAACTTACTTCCTCCTACTATTTAAGTAATACATTTATTGGTACCATCCTATATATGGCTTGAACTAATAAATTGCATCCTCATCCCTTTTCGGTAGGATGTAATAAGGGAATGTGTCTCTAATTTCCCATCACCTTTTTTCTCTACACCTCTTAATAATTGACCATTCGTAATTCCGGTGGCTACAAAAAAACAATTATCTGTTTTGACGATATCATTGATTGTTAAAGTCTTTTCTGGATTTGACATTCCCATCTGTGAACAGCGCTCAAATTCTTTTTGATTTTGAGGAACAAGTCTACCTTGGAAATCCCCACCCAGGCACTTCAAAGCAACAGCGGCTATCACACCTTCTGGAGCCCCACCGGTTCCAACCAACATATCTACATTTTGATGATCTATTGCTGTTGAAATTGCTCCAGTTATATCAACGTCAGAAAATAATTTTACTCGTGCCCCAGCCGCAAACACCTGTCTTTTCAGGTAATCATGGCGTGGACGGTCCTGCATCATGATGGTAAGCTCTGATACTTCCTTCCCCAGCCTCTTTGCAACAGCTGTCATATTTTCTGTTAAAGGGGCATTGATATCGATGCAACCTTTTGCTTTAGGACCGACAGCTATTTTTTCCATATACATATCAGGAGCATGAAGTAAACTTCCATGTTCTGATACAGCGATGACCGCTAATGAATTATCTTGGCCGTTAGCCATGAGTGTCGTCCCCTCTACAGGATCCACAGCGATGTCTATATGCGGACCCGTTCCAGTTCCTAATTTCTCTCCGATATATAACATTGGCGCTTCATCCATTTCACCTTCACCGATCACAATATGTGCATTCATATTAATTTTGTTCAGTTGATCTCGCATCGCTTCGGTTGCTACCCCATCTGATTGGATTTTATTCCCTTTACCAATCCAGGGAAAGGAAGCCACAGCTGCCCTTTGAGTCACTAAAAGAAATTCTTCTGTTAATCCCTGAATGTAATTTACCTTTTGAATAGCCAACATAACCCCTCCAATAAATCAGATTAATACACTAACTCCATCTGCACTAAACCCAAAAGTATTCTTGGAAAATTCATCAAAAACTTTTTCTTTTCGATTACTATTATTTTATTATATATATTTGTTAAAATCCATCTTTTTCTTTCGTTTATTTTCATTAATTTTTATTTTTAGTTATTTATACATGCAAAAGGGCTAAGAAAAGGTTTCAATTCGAAAGCTTTCTTAGCCCTTATCTTGGTCTATTTAGTTTATACCTTTTTGCAAGATCTGCAGATTCACCTTTATATTCTACAAGAACTACTCAACTATAGTTAATATTACATACCTTTAATTTTTCAATATCTTCCTTTGACATATGATCATCCGTTATGATCATATCAATTTCATCAAGCGCCGCAAAAGATGCAATTGATTTTTTATTTAATTTGGTATGATCCAGAAGCGCCACTACACGGTTTGAAGCCTGTACCATCTTCTTCTTCAGTTCCACTTCATACATATTAAAGTCAGTCAGCCCGTTCTCAAAGTCAAAACCGCTTGCTGAAGTAAACATAATGTCTATGTTTATTTTATTTAGTATATCACCTGAGATCGTACTTTCTAATGCACTGGAACCCGCTCTTAAAATCCCGCCGATCAATATGACGATGAACTCAGGATTGTCCCGAAGTTCTAATGCAGTATATATGCCGTTGGTCACAATTGTTAACCGCTTTGAAGAATGTTTTATTTTTCTCGCAAGCTCAAGCCCTGTCGAACTGGCATCAAGTAAAATACATTGATTATTTTCAATTAATTGCTCGGCCTTCATACTAATAATATGCTTTTCTTCTTTATTCACTTTCTCCCTATCTGAGAAATTCACCTTATTATCTTCAATATCGTTTAATACAGCCCCACCATGGGTCCGTTTCAAGAATCCTTCTTTTTCCATATCTTTTAAATCATTTCTCAATGTAGCCTCAGAGACTTCTAATTCTTTCGATAATTCTTTCACTGTAATTCGCTGATGGTTATCTAATAGTTCAAGAATCTTATTGCGCCTTTCTTCCATAAACATTTTCACCGGAGTACCACCTTCTTGTCCATATCATTCTCTAATAGTATCATAAGCTAAACTGTTTATGAAAGTAAATAAAAATAAACGAAAGTATATAATCTCATCTTTCCATCGTTCCAAAGATAACAATCTAGCTGACAAGGTTCAATAACACAGTGATAGAAATGACACTTACCAGGGTAGACACCAACGTTATACTGGATACTAATTCTGGTTCTGTTTTATATTGCAATGCATATAAAACGGTCGTTGCAGCAGAAGGCATGGCACTCGCGACAATCAGAACATTTCTCAGTAAGGGGTCTAAATCCATTAAAGTAATCGTAATAATATAGGCTATAATCGGCGAAAGAATCATCCGCGTCATAATTCCATACGAGATTTCAGCCCATTGAAAATTTCCTAATTTAAGGTTAGCCAACTGCATCCCTAAAATAATCATTACTAGTGGAATAGCTGCATTTCCTACTATCTCAATTACAGAAAGTAAATTTCCAGAAACAGAAACATTGCTCAAATTTAGTATCAAAGCACCGATCAATGCATAGGTCGGCGGCATTTCAAACACCGATTTAATTGCAACCTTTATTCCATCTTTTCCCCTCGCCGCATAATAAACCCCAAAAAAATTCATGATTATCTGTTGTAAAACCATAAAGGTAACCGCTAAGGCGAAAGCTTTTTCTCCAAATGCGAAAAGGATGATTGGTGCCCCATAATTACCTGAATTCATAAATGCCGTTGAGAGGATCAATCCATTTTCAACAGATGTTGGATGCTTTTTAGACGAGCGTATATCTTATTGATGATAACGAGTGAAGCCAATAAAATAGATGAAAAAATAATCATTTGGACATAGGTATGGTCCAATTCAGCTTTATAGATCGTATTAAAAACCAAACATGGGATTAATACATACAATGCTACAGTCGATACCGATGTAATATTTAATTTTTTCCACTTTTGAATGCTATACCCAAATCCAAATATAAGTAAGACTGGCAGCATCACCGTTATGAAAATGTCCATATCGAAACTCCTTTAAAAAAGCTTATAAAAAAAAATGTACAGCAATAAAATATAGCTGTACATTGATTGGGATTTAGTTAAAGTTCTTATGCCTGTTGCAGCATTTTCTTAAGAACTTTGTCTAATTCTTCTTTCTCAAATACATCTTTCCAATCAGGCTTGAAAATCATTTCCTTCCCATAATCGATGGCAATTTGACATGCATCAGAGAATGGATTTGTACCCCTGAAGGCTACTGCTAAGCCAATTTGAATATGACCTAACAAGAATGCCCTTGCCGCCGGTTCTGGAACACCCATTTTCACTACTTCGTCTAATGTTTCTTTTAAGATAACAGCTGTTGTACAAGCTACAACTTCCGCAGCTGTTGGTTCCAAGATCGCCATTTGCTCAACCGTAATACGGTGACAGGTTTCGACTGGGGCATACATATCGATGGCAACCTGTTCTCCTATACTATATTTATCTTCTTCTCCATAAAACAAAGCAGCAACGATATCTTGCTTTGCAGCAACACCTCCAAAAGCATCCTCGTGCTCTTCACGAGTGAACTTTTCCACAAACACAGAAGGATGACATGGGTGTGCAACTACATAAGTCAATTCATTTCTTAACTTTAATTCATTGGAGTATGCAGCAGCGGGGTCTAAAGTTAAAAGTACTGCACCACTTTTCATCATTGAAACCACATCACTTGAAATTTTACCTAATAACACATCAGGAACAGCAAGAATCACGACATCGCTTTTCTTTACTGCTTCATCAGTATCTGTTACCTCATACCCACGTTCTTTGATAGATTGAATCCCCAACTCAGATTTTTCGCAAAATAATAAGTCGTAATGATCATGTTTTTGCTAAATTCGTTGTTACTCTTGTTCCCATTTTCCCGCCTGCACCAATAACTGAAACTGTTAAACTCATTAAATCTTCCTCCTCAAGTAGTCCATACTCTTTTTGGTCCACTCTTTCTCTTTTTGAATCGTCTTTTCGATTGTTTCATCGAAACTAACCCATAATTCAATGATTGCGTTAAATTCCTTCTTCTTATTTCTTTGAACGCTATTATACAAATAGTCGAAATTCAATTGACCTTCACCTAATGGCGCGCCACTGTAATAAAAACCAACCCATCCTTGATTACGCTTAAAGGCGAAATCCTTAACATGGAGATTAACTACATATGGGCCGTTTTGTCAATTACTTCTTCAGGCAGTTCCAGTGAAGCCACTGTATTCCCCGGATCTAAGCAAATACCTATATATGGACTATCAATCATATCCATTAACTCTACTA